>JAWOBP010000136.1:0-30025 GCA_046484285.1 Polyangia bacterium | reverse complement strand
TTCAGGGTCTTCAGTTTGTAGACGCACGGGTCAAGCTGCGGAGGCTCTACCCGATCTTGGAGGCCTGACGTGCTACTAGTGCCTCGTCAACCCGACGATTTCGGGTACGGGGCGAGAGATCATCGGCGAGGCCAAGGAACGACGACGAAGGACTGGCGGTGCCAATTCGAGGAGGAGTGACGCAGGGATCGTCGATGAGGGCCGGCCCGACCCGACATTGTGGGGTTGACGAGGCACTAGCGCGGGCGGCCGATCGCCAGGATTCCGTACGGGACCGCTCCTTGCGGCAGCTCGGCCAGGGCGGCGACCTTCTCGTCGTCGTAGGCGCCGATCCAGACTCCCCCCAGGCCCAGCGCCTCGGCCTCGAGCAGGATGTTCTGCCCGGCGCAGCCGGCCTCGATCGCCACGTAGCGCCCGGCGCGGTCTCCATATTTTTTCGCCGTGCGCTCGACCACGCCGGCCACCACTATGTCGACCGCGGCCCCGGCCACCGCCGACTGGCCCAGCGCGGCCTTCGCCAGCTTCGCGCGGCGATCTCCGGCGGCCAGTTGTTGAGCTCGGTGGCGCTCGGGCAGGTAGCGCAGCACTCCCTCGGGCGTGACCGCGTGCAGTTCCAGCGGGTAAAGCGCGCCGGCGCTGGGCGCGGTGCGCTTTTTGCGCTTCGAGGTCACGCCCTGGCCGGCCCACAGCAGCTGAGCCAGCTCGTCGCGCTCCAGCTCGGCCGGTCCGAAGTCGCGCAGCGAGCGGCGGGCGGCCAGCACCCAATTGAGCGGCGGTCCGCCGTTCTCGTCCGGCGGGGCCAGCTCTCCGGAGAGGCCCGCGGCCTCGTTCGCCGCGCCGGCGTTCTTCTTCTGCGGCGGCTCGCCGGCCGATCCGCCGGACAGGTCGGCGCCCGAGGCCGAGTTGCAGGCCGCGCCGATGCCGGTCAGCAGCGCCAGCAGCCGCGAGCAGGGCGAAAGACGGCGGCGCAGGTCTCGCTGAGAAATCATGGTACCTCCTCGTCGTTGGTGTCCTCGATACCATGGTAGCGGAATACGAAAGCCGTACAAACGTCCGCGGCTGGGCAACGACGATTACATTCGTCGCATGCCTGCGACTCGCCGCGCTACGTGGCCAAGCCGGTCTTCGTCACCCACCTGCCGTGCGCCATGTGCGCCAAGCGGCTGATCAACCTGGGCAACGTCCGCTCCGTGCTCTACGCCCGTGGCGACCACATGGGCCGACCAGGACGGGATCAGGGACATGAGGTGTCGCAGACCAGGAGCTCGCCTCCTGAGCAATCGAGCACGGTGGTCCAGCAGTCGCTGATCGAACAGCCGCCATTCTCGCACTGCAGCTCGCAGGCCCCCGGGCCCGGGCAGGAGACGTCACAGCCTCCCTGGTCGTTGCAGTGGACCGTGAGTCTGCCGCCGCCGGTGTTCGAGGCGTCGCAGCCTCCTTCCTCGCAGCTCAGCGTGCAGTCGCCCCCGTCCGTGCAGGCCAGATTGCAGCTTCCTCCGCTGCAGCTCAAGTCGCAGCCGGCGGTGGAGTCGCACAGCATCGTGCAGCCTCCGGAGCCGCAGGTCTCGCTGCAGTTTGCGTCGCCGGTGCAGACCGTGTCGTAGCCGCTGACGTCCGCGTCGCAGCAGGTCCTGTCGAACGTCTCGCAGTAGTAGTCCGGACGGGTGGATCCCGACAGGTACGAGCACGTGTCCTCCAGCAGGCACTCGTAGGGGCAGGAACTGCTCAGGACGAGGTCGTAAGGGCCGCCCGACTCCAGGACGTCGTTGGTGCCGGTAAAGATGTAGTAGGTCTGTCCGCTTTCCACCGCGATCGACACATCGCAGATGCCGTTCGCGTCGCTGCCGTCCTCGTCGCAGGCGATCTCGCTGCCCGGCTGCTCGCAGTCGGTGCGCACGGCCAGCGAGCACTCGAACTGTCCCTGGACGGTGGTGTCCATCTGGATCTCGAGCGTTCCGTCGGCAGAAGCGGTGTACGTCCAGACCTGGTCGGGACCGCTGGTGCCCGGGTCGCAGCTAGCCTGGTGTGTCGCTGAGGCGATCGAGGTGTCGCCGGACTGGACCCCGAGCGCCGCGACGAACGGATCCAGGCACAGGCCGCTGCCGCTGTCGGTGTCGCTCCAGGTCTCGGTGTCCGTGTCGGTGTCTGTGTCTGTGTCGGTGTCGGTATCGGTATCGGTATCCGTGTCGGTGTCGGCATCCGTGTCGGTGTCGGTATCCGTGTCTGTGTCTGTGTCTGTATCGGCATCCGTGTCGGTGTCGGTATCCGTGTCTGTGTCTGTGTCTGTGTCGGCATCCGTGTCTGTGTCTGTATCCGTGTCCGTGTCGATATCAGTGTCGCTGTCTGCGTCTGCGTCGACATCGGTATCCGCGTCGGACGGGAAGTGGTCCGTGTCAGAGTAGCAGTACCCGTCCGGGCCACAGACCATGTCGTCCGGACAGTCCTCGTCGCTCGCGCACTCGAGCTGGCCCTCCTTGGCCTGGAAGCTGCATGCCGCGGCGAGCACGAAGAGCGAGGCGAAAACAAGGCATTTCGAAAAAAACATCAGAACCTCCCTTTTATGATCAATCCGAGGGGAGCGGGCGACAGCGAGACAGTGGAGCCCTTTTCTTTTTCGTCTTCATCGACAGCGAGCAGCACCGCCCCGGTGGCGATCGCGGCGCCGCCGACGACGAAGAAGGCGATCGCCGCCTTCTGGGTCGCCTCGCCGGTGTCGCGCTTGTCGACGAACACCTCGGGATCGTGTGTCTCGCGGCTGTCGCGGTGCAGCGAGCCGGTTACCCCCTGGAGCACGCCGCCGGCAACGGCAGCGGCCCCGCCGAGGGAAAGCGTGATCCATCCCGCGGTCGCCAGATCGGGCGGTGAGTCGTCGGGGACGGGCTCGGGCGGCGGCTCTTGCCGAAACTCCCCGGCCTGCTCCGAAGCGGGTTGCTCGCCTTCGACATCGGCGGTCTCTTCCGTTTCGGCCGGCTCGGAAGACACGCCCAGCTCCCGCTCGATTTTGTCCACCAGCCGGCGAGCCTCCTCGGCGGTCTCCCCGTAGGGTGCCTTTTGCAGGCAGCGCCTGGCGAGCTCGAGGGCCTGCTCGTCGAACCCGGCGAATCGGGCCGCCTGAGCCGCGTTGAACAGCGTGGCCGGGTGCTCGAACAGACTGTAGGAGCACAACAGGGCGCCGAGAGCCCAGTTGTAGTTCTCTTCCTGGAACAGAGCGTCGGCCTTCTTGAACCAGGCAGAGGCCAGCTTCTTGGCCTCGGCGTCGCCCGCGGGCCTGGCGGGGCAGTCGGGCGCCACCTCCTGGGCGAGCGCGGGCGCTGCCGCGGTGAGCAGGACTGCGCAGACCAAAAGCCGAATGTAGTGCATCTCGCTTATCCTTCGAACGGGTTGTCGATCAATGTGTCTTTCTTTTTCTTCTTGGGCTTCCAGATCTTGAACGGCTCCTCGCCCTCGGCCGGCTTGGTCTTCTCGCCGGCGCGTTGCTTTTTGCCGCGCCCTTTTCGCTGCCGGCTCTCGGGCCTTTTCCCGGTCCGCTCCATGTCGACCGCGATCGTCCGGTCCCGGTCCGGGGTGAGCGCCAGCTGGAAGTCGGAGTAGCCCGGCGCGCTGACCAGCAGGATTACCGGCTCGTCGGAGCGTGTCGTTTCGATCGGCGGGTCGGCCGGCTCGCCGTCCAGAGTGACCTCGGCGCTTTGGGGCAGGCCCTCGATCTCTATGGTCACCGCGAGCGGCTCTGTATCCGCCGAGGCGTCGAGATCGCCGGCGGCGGCCGCCGTCGCGGGGGCGTCCCGTTGATCGCCGGTCGCGTCGGCGGTGCGCGCGCTGCTCGGCTCGGCGACAACGGATGCGCTCTCGCCAGCCGGCGGATCTTGGCCTCGATTGCCGCCGAACGAGAACGCCACCGCGATGCCGATCGCGGCCAGGACGGCGGCTCCTCCCAGCGCCGCGGCCAGCGCCCTGCGCCGCGCGCGGGGTCTTCCGCCTCCGCCCCAGCTCAGCGGAGTCGAGTTGGTCTCTCCGTGCCTTTCGGACCGGTGCGCCGCGCCGGCGCGAGCTGCACCCGGTTGTGTCTCCTCGAGGTCGATATCCTGCGTCCGGCCGGACCGTCGGGCGCCCGGGATCGATTCCGAGGCCGGCGGAGGCGGTATCGAGCTGCGGATTTCCCTGGCCGCGCCCGAGCTGACCAGGCTGATCGCTGCGCCCTCGATCCGCGACAGCTCCTGCATCATCTCGGCCGCGCTCGAGTAGCGCTCGTCGGGGGACTTGGCCATGGCGCGCTCCACCACCGCGCACAGGTTCTCGGGCAGATCCGGCCTCAACTCACGCAGAGGCGGGGGTTGATCCAGGAGGATTTTGCCCAGCACCTCGTTGTAGGTGTCGCCGACAAAAGGAAGGCGGCCGCCGAGCACCTCGTAGAGCATCACCCCGGCGGACCAGATGTCTATCCGCTGGTCGATCTCCTTGGCGCCGCGCGCCTGCTCGGGCGACAGGTAGTCGGGCGTGCCCAGGATCGTCCCGGGCGCTGTTAGCGAGGTGTCGGCCTCCTCGGGACCGTGGATCTTGGCCACGCCGAAGTCGAGCAGCTTGACCTCGGGGCGGCCCCGCTTGTCGATCGCCAAAAAGACGTTGCCCGGCTTGAGGTCGCGGTGGATGATCCGCTTGTCGTGGGCCGCGTTCAGCGCCGAGAGAACTTGCAGCACGATCGCGACCGCGCGGTCCGGCGGCAGCTTCTGCTCGCGGTCGAGCGTCTGCTCGAGGCTCTCGCCGCTCAGCAGCTCCATTATCATGAAGACTTCGTTGTCGGCGGATCTGCCGATATCGAAGACATCGATGATGTTGGGATGCCCGATCGCGCTGGCCGCCTGGGCCTCGCGCAGGAACCGCTCGACCGACTCCCTGGTCTTGGTGAACTCGGGGTGCAGCACCTTGACCGCGGCCTTGCGGCCCAGCATCGTGTGCTCGCCCTCGTACACGCCGCCCATCCCGCCCTCGCCGATCAGGCGGACGAGGCGGTACCTTCCGAGCGTTTTGCCCACCAAATCAGTCATGCTGCACAGCTACAACCCCATCATATTCCACACAACTTCATTGTATTCGAGAGATTGGCCGCCCACAAGTGCGCGACCGCAGCGCGCACCTTCCGCGCATCGAAATGACCCGTTGGATCAAGGGGGCCGGCTGCGTTAAACTGTACACATGTATGGTTCGGGTTCGTACGCTCCTTTGTGGTGCAAGAGCAACTTCTCGTTTCTCGAGGGGGCCAGCCACCCCGACGAGCTGGTCGCCGAGGCGCACAGGCTCGGCCTGCCGGCGATCGCGCTGACCGACCGCGACGGTGTGTACGGCGCTGTGCGGGCCCACCTGGAGGCGAGGCGGCTCGGCGTGCGGCTGATCGTCGGCTCCGAGCTGAGCGTCGAAGACGGCTCGACGATCGTGCTGCTGGCCGCCGACCGCGCGGGCTACGCCAATCTCTGCCGCCTGATCAGCGGCGCCCGTCTCGGCTCGCCCCGCGCTCGCCCCCGGACGAGCTGGCGCAGGATCGGTCTTTGCGCCGGGGGGCTGTTCGCGCTCTGGGGCGGCGCCCGCAGCCGGCTCGCGGCCGCCGGGGAGGGCGACCTGGAGCGGATCGCCGGCGGGCTGAAGGAGGCGTTCGGCGATCGGCTCTGCGCGATGGTCGCCCGTCACCGCGCGGCGGAGGAGAGCCGGCGGGAGGATCGGCTGCGACAGCGCGCCGGGCGTTTCGGGTTGCCGCGCGTCGCAGCGGTGGAGGTGCTGTACCACACTCCGGCGCGCCGGCCGCTGCAGGACGTGCTGACCTGCATCCGTCACGGCGTGACCCTGAGCGAAGCCGGCCGGCGGATCCGCCCCAACGCCGAACACTACCCAAAGTCGCCGGCGCTGATTGCTTCGCTGTTCGCCGACGATCCCGAGGCGCTGGAGCGCACGCTCGATATCGCGAGGCGCTGCGACTTTCGGCTCGACGAGCTGAGCTACCGCTACCCGTCGGAGCGCCTGCCCGGCGGCGGGACCTCGGCGCAGCGCCTGCGCGAGCTGACCCTGCGCGGAGCGGAGGATCGCTACGGCGGGCGCGTGCCGGCCGAGGTGCGGGCGCAGCTGGAGCGGGAGCTGGAGCTGATCGACGAGCTCGACTACCCCGGCTACTTCCTCACCATGTACGAGATCGTGCGCTTCTGCCGGCGGCGGGGCATCCTCTGCCAGGGCCGCGGCTCGGCGGCCAACTCGGCGGTCTGCTACTGCCTGGGGATCACCGCGATCGACCCGGTGCGAAGCGAGCTGCTGTTCGAGCGCTTCATCTCCCGGGAGCGGAACGAGCCGCCGGACATCGACCTGGACATCGAGCACGAGCGCCGCGAGGAGGTGATCCGGCACGTCTACGAGAGGTACGGCCGCGAGCGGGCCGCGATGGTGGCGGTCGTGATCCGCTACCGGCCGCGCTCGGCGGTGCGCGAGGTGGGAGCCGCGCTGGGCGTTCCGCGCACCGCCCTCGATCGGCTGGCCGGGCTGCTGTCGCGCTACAGCCACCTGCCTCCGGAGAAGCTGGAGCAGGCCGGCCTCGATCCGCGGCTGCCGCTCCACGCCCGCCTGCTGGAGCTGGCCAGCGAGATCATCGATTTCCCGCGGCACCTCTCGATCCACCCCGGCGGCTTTCTGCTGGGCAGCGAGCCGCTGCGCGAGCTGGTCCCGATCGAGAGCGCGGCGATGCCCGGCCGCACCGTGATCCAGTGGGACAAGGACGACGTCGAGGCGCTGGGCCTGTTCAAGGTCGACCTGCTGGGGCTCGGCGCGTTGACCCAGCTGCGGATCTGCTTCGAGCTGCTTCGCTGGCACCGCGGTCTCGACCTCTCGCTGGCGTCGATCCCGCACGGCGACGAGGAGACCTTCGCCATGATCCGCCGCGCCGAGACCGCGGGTGTCTTCCAGATCGAGAGCCGGGCCCAGATGGCGATGCTGCCCCGCCTGCTGCCGCGCGAGTTCTACGACCTGGTGATCGAGGTCAGCATCGTGCGTCCCGGTCCGATCACGGGTGGAATGGTGCATCCCTACCTGCGGCGGAGGCGCGGCGAGGAGCCGATCGTCTACCCGCACCCCTCGCTGGAGCCGGTGCTGGCCAAGACGCTCGGCGTCCCGCTCTTCCAGGAGCAGGTGATGAAGCTGGCGATGGTCGCCGCGGACTACACCCCGGGCGAGGCCGATCAGCTCCGCCGCGACATGGCCGCCTGGCGGCGCGGCGGCCGCATCGAGCGGCACCGCTCGCTGCTGATCGAGCGGATGACCGCCAAGGGGATCGCGCGCGAGTTCGCCGAGCGGGTCTTCGAGCAGATCCGCGGCTTCGGCGAGTACGGATTTCCGGAGAGCCACGCGGCGAGCTTCGCCCTGATCAGCTACGCCACCGCCTATCTCAAGCGCCACTTTCCGGCCGAGTTCTTCTGCGGGCTGCTGAACGCCCAGCCGATGGGCTTCTACCTCCCCGGAACGATCGTCGAGGAGGCCCGCCGCGCGGGGGTCGAGGTGCTTCCGGCCTGCGCGCTGTCCAGCGACTGGGACTGCACGCTGGAGCCGGCGGGCAGGGAGAGCTTGGCGCTCAGGATGGGGCTGCGCTGGGTCAAGGGGCTCGCTCGCGGCGACTTCGAGCGGCTGCGCGACGCGCGCGCCGAGCGTCCGTTCTCCTCGGCGGCGGATTTCTGCCGGCGCACCCGGCTGGACGCCGGCGCGCTGGCGCGGCTGGCCGAGGCCGGCGCGTTCGAGCGGCTGGGGCTCGCTCGCCGCGAGGCGCTCTGGGAGGTGCTCGGCCTGGCCCGCGCCCGCGGCGACGGGCTGCCGCTCTCCGGCGCGGAGCCGCTCCCGCGCTTCGATCCGCTGCCGGACTTCGAGGCAATCGCCTGGGACTACGTCAGCTCTTCGCACAGCGCGCGCGGCCACCCGCTCGGTCCCCTGCGCGAGCGCCTCCGCCGCGCCGGGTTGCCCGACGCCGCCGCGGTGAGGAGGCTGCGCGACGGCGAGCGGGTCAGCTACGCCGGGATGGTGATCTGCCGCCAGCGGCCCTCCACCGCCGGCGGGGTGGTGTTCGTCACACTGGAGGACGAGAGCGGAATGGTGAACCTGGTCTGCTGGAAGGACGTGTTCGCCCGCCACGAGGTGATGGTCAAGACGTCGCCGTTTCTGGGCGTGAGCGGACGCATCCAGTCGCAGCAGGGAGTGGTGCACGTGATCGCCGAGAGATTCTGGGTTCCCAAGACGACCCCGCGCCCGCCCGAGGCGGGCAGCCACGACTGGTGCTGATCAGTGCCTCGTCAACCCTCCGATCACGCCGTAAACGCGGCTTTGATAGAAGACCTGCGCTATCTTTGCTCGAGCGATTGAAATGAAGTAGCTTAGAAACATGAATATCGATGATGTCACGACGCTCCTTCGGCGCCACAAAAGCGAGTTGAGGCAACGCTTCGGCGTGTCACGACTCGCCGTTTTCGGTTCGGTCGCCAGGGGATCCGACCGGGAGGGAAGCGACATCGATATCTTGGTGGAGTTCGATCGTGCGCCCGGTTTCGACGCTTTCATGGACCTCAAGTACTACCTCGAGGACCTGCTCGGCGTCCCGGTTGATCTCGTGACCAGGAAAGCGCTGCGGCCGCGCATCAGGAAGCACGTCGAGAGAGAAGCGATCGATGTCGCGTGACAGCACTCTTTTCCTGGAGGACATGCTCTCGGCCTGTCGCAAGGTGCGGGAATACGTAAAAGGGATGTCCCGCGAGGAGTTCTTGGAAAGCAGCCTCGTCTACGATGCGGTCGTTCGAAATCTGGAGATCCTCGGCGAGGCCGCCAAGCATGTTCCCGACGAGATCAAAAGCGCGCTTTTCGAGATCGAGTGGCGCAAGATCGCCGGACTGCGTGATTTCCTGGCGCACGCCTATTTCGGCATAGATGACGATATCCTCTGGGACGTAGTCGACAACAAGGTTCCGGAGTTGGAGCGCATCTTGGCGTTCGGTTTTCCAAAGTAGCTTCTGTCGGTTTTTCGTCGGCGGGCTCTCTTTCTCAGCGCAGCTTGCGGAGGGGGCATACTCCTCGTCGAACAGCTGCTCGAACAGCTTGCGGGCTCGCGCGCGGAGCTCTTGCGGCTCCAGCTCGCTGAGGTCCCCGTACGCTCCCCAGATCCTCGAGTAGGAGAGCCAGCCCGGGCTCCTTTTGCGGATCGGCAAAAAGACGTGCCGCGGTCCGCCCAGGCCTTCCCGCTCCGCCACGTCCGGCCTGCGGATCCTGCTGCCCCACAGGCCCTCCAGCAGCGCAATCCCGGCGAACAGGTAGGCATTGGCCCGCGCGTCCTCGCCGGCCACCAGCTCCCCGATCGCGGCCCGCGAGGCCAGCGTCACGGCCGCCCAGTCGCGAATCGACGGGCCGCGATCGCCGGGAGCGACGAGGACGAACAGGGGGCAGGGGCAGGCAGATTCCGAGCGAGAGCAGTAGGCGCCCGGCGCCGTCGGGCTCGATCGCGATCCAGCTCGGGTCGGCCAGCGCGGTCAGGCCCCAGAGGGCCAGGAAAGGCAGCAGCGCGGCGCTGAGCGGGATCAAGGCTCAGCCGTTTTTCTTGGCGAACTCCCGCATGAACTCGGCCAGCGCGCGCGCCCCCTCGACCGGCATCGCGTTGTACATCGAGGCGCGCAGGCCGCCCACCGAGCGGTGGCCCTTGAGCCCCGAGAATCCCGCCTCCTGGGCCTCGGCGATCATCTTCTTTTCGAGGTCCTCGTTTTCGAGGCGCCAGACAACGTTCATCCGCGAGCGCGACTCCTCGTCCACCGGGCAGCGGTACCAGCCGCCGGACTCGTCGATCGCCTCGTAGACCAGGCGCGACCTCTCGGCGGCGCGCCTGTCCATCTCGGCCAGCCCGCCGACGTCCTTCACCCAGTCCATGGTCAGCTTCATCATGTAGATAGCGAAGACCGGAGGCGTGTTGTACAGCGACTCCTTGCCCGCGTGCGTCTCGTAGGAGAGATAGGCCGGCACCGAGTCCCCGGCGCGGTCCATCAGGTCCTTGCGCAGGATCACGACCCCCAGCCCGGCGGGACCGAGGTTCTTCTGCGCGCCGGCGTAGGCCAGGTCGATCCGGCTCCAGTCGACGGGTCTCGAGGCGATGTGAGACGACATGTCGGCCACCAGCGGCACCTCGCCGCTGTCGGGGACGGCGTGCATCTCGATCCCGCCGATCGTCTCGTTGGTCGTGATGTGCAGGTACGCGGCGTTCGGGTCCGCCTGGATCTCGTCGGGCTTCGGCATCCGCTTGAAGCCGTTGTCGGCGTCCGACCAGATCACACGCGCCTTGCCGAGCTTCTCGGCGTCCTTGAGCGCCTTTTTGGCCCAAGAACCGGTCTCGACGATCTCGATCGTCTTGCCGTCGGCAGCGAGGTTGATCGGCACCATCGCGAACTGCAAGGTGGCGCCGCCCTGCAACAGCAGGATCTCGTGCGAGTCGGGTATCGCCAGCACCTCGCGCAGGTTGGCCAGCGCGGCGTGGTGCACCTCGTCGTAGTGCTTGCCGCGATGGCTCATCTCGATCAGCGACATGCCGGCGCCGTGGTAGTCGACGAACTCGGACTGCGCCTTCTCCAGGGCGGGCAGCGGCAGCGTGCAGGGTCCGGCGGCGAAGTTGTAGATTCTTTCGGCCATTTTCGACCTCCTCACTTGTCAGAGTGCTCCTCGAGGATCTCGACGATCACGTCGCCGATCCGGAGCAGGTTTTCCGCGGTGGACGCGCCCACGTGCGGCATCAGGACCACGTTCGGCGCCGAGGTCAACGGTGTGCTCTCGGGCGGATCGGAGTACCACACGTCGTTGCCGAAGCCGGCCAGCTTGCCGCTCTTCAGCGCCGCGGCGACGTCCTCTTCGACCACGCACTTGCCGCGGCCGGTGTTGATCAGAATAGCGCCGTCCTTCATCTTCCCGATGAACGAGGCGTTGACCATGCCTTTGGTCTCGTCGGTCAGCGGAGTATGCAGCGAGAGGTAGTCCGCTCGGGCCAGCACGTCGTCGAGCGGCAGCATCTCGGCGTGCTCGGACTGCTTCACGTACGGGTCGAAGGCCACGACCTTCATCCCGAACGCGGCCGCGCGTTTGGCGACCTCGCTGGCGATCCTGCCGATTCCGATCAGGCCCAGCGTCTTCTGGTAGAGCTCGGTGCGCTTGATCTGCTTCTTGCGCCAGTCCCCGGCGATCATGCCCTCGTGGCCGAAGGGGACCTTGTTGGGGACGGCGAGCATCAGCGCCATCGCCAGCTCGGCCACGGCGATCGAGGAGGCCTGGGGCGTGTTGCGGACCTCGATCCCCTTGGACTTCGCGTACTCGACATCGATGTTGTCGATTCCCACTCCGCCGCGAATCACGAGCTTCAGGTTGGGCGCCGAGTCGATGTACTCGGCCGTGACCTTGGTTTTCGAGCGGACCAGCACCACCTCCGCCTCGGCGAGCCGGTCCTTGTCGTCGAAGGCTTCGCCGAACTTGGCGAGCCTGCCAGGCAGGGAAGGATCGAAAGCGTCTGAAATGAGAATCTTCATCGTTGTCCTCCTTGTTTTGTCGACCGCTTTTTTGGACTGGTGCCTGGACAGGAATCTATTGGGTTTCGTTTTCGATGACAACAGTCGAAAAAAGGTAGCGGATTTGTTCGGATGAAACCCGCGTTGCTTGCTTTTCCCCCACATGACCCACTTTGGAGATCGCCGCCTTTTTTCAAAACAAGATCGTCAGCCGAGCGAGGGGAAACCCTTGCGGGCGGGCCGCGCTGCAGCCGCAGCCTCCGGAGCCCGGATACAAGTCGTGCAGCGAGCCGTCCTGCTCGAGCGAGTCGGTGTCGTCGGGGCCCGCGTCGCCGGACGGTCCGAAGCAGTCCTCGATCGGCCCGTCGTCGGTGCGCACCAATGCCCATGAGACCCGCTGCGAGAGGAGCTGGTCCGGGTCCTCGCGCACCAGCTCGGTTTCGTCCACGGCGATCGCGGTGACGTCGTGCTCTCCGGCCGCCAGGCATTCGAACGGAATCGAGAGCAGCTCCTCTCCGTCCCAGCCCGAAAGCGGCTCTCCGTCCAGGCTCCAGGAGACGGTGACCGTGTCGGGGACGGGCTGCACCGTCTCGACCTCCAGCTCGACCTCCTCTCCCGCCGCTCCCTCCACGAGCGGGTCGCCCGGCGAGAAGAAGTCGATCGGCTCGACGTAGCCGTAGAAGGCGAGCACCATCGCCTCGGAGCAGGCCGGGCACAGCGCGCTGTCCAGGGAGCGCATCAGGCAGCTCGGCACCGGCCGGTAGTAGCCCGTGGCGTGGTAGCAGGCTCCCTCGAAGGCGCCGACCGGCTCCAGGTCTCCGATCTCGGCGGAGTCGGGAGTGGGCAGCGGGGTCGAGCCCTCGACCCAGTGGATCCACGGCAGGTCCTGCGGCCCGGGGACGCTCGAGACGTTGGGATAGAAGTCGGCGCACTCGAAGCCGGGGTAGGGATCCTCGTACTCGTCGGCCAGGCCGGCCAGGGTGTGGCCCAGCTCGTGGGGCGGGATGTCGTGCGAGATCGGGCTGCTCGAGGTCACGGCGAGGATTCCTCCGCTGCCGCCGTACTGCAGGTCGTTGACCACCATCAGCAGCACCTCCCAGCCCGGGTAGAGCTCGGAGGCGACCGACATGGCCGTCTCGGTGTCGCAGCAGATCAGCCGCTCGACGCCCATGCAGTCGTAGGCGCAGTCGAAGAAGGTGTCGGCGTAGGTATCCTCGCTGGGGTGGTCGGCTCCGGGCTCGGGCGAGACGGTCGCGATCCGCGCGATGTTGGCGAACGGGGCGTACTCGGAGTAGGGCGGATTTTCGAAAAGGCGATCCACGACGGCTTCGGTGTGCTGACACAACGCGGCCTGCTGGTCAGCGGTGTAGCCGTCGGTCAGCAGCACCAGGTCGAGGCGGTTCTCCGCCGGCCCGTTGTCTTGCATCATCTCCAGGGTGTGCTGCGCCGCGGCCGATCCCGCGGCAAGCAGCAGCGCCACGGCCAACGCCGAGCGGCTCACAACCCGACCTCTCCGATCGGCTCCGCCTCGTCGCGCGAGCCCTCGGCTGCCGCCTCCAGCAGCAGGATCCTGTCCAGCCGGGGAAAGAGCGGGACCATCAGGGAAAAGACGGGGTGCTCCACCTCGAAGCGGGCCGCGACGATTCCTCCGTCCGGGCCGGCCGTCTCGGAGCGCAGCTCCCGCTCCAGGCGGAAGCCGCGCTCGGCCAGAACGGTCCCGTCCGCGGCCAGCGCCCGCCAGAATGTCCGCGAGCGGCGCAGAGGATCGCGCCGGCCGATCGTGTTGGGCGCCTCGACCGACTCGAGCAGCTCGACGCCGCCGTCCTCGAGGCGCAGCACCAGCCGCAGCATCAGCCGCGGTCGCTTGCGTTCGCCGTCTGCGCCGCCGGGGGTCGCCGCTGCGGCCCGGCGCGAGTCATCCGCCTGGGGCCGGACCTCCGGGCCGCCGCGCCCGCAGCAGCAAAGAGCGATCGACAAGACGAGCATCGATGCCGCGCCGAAGATTTTCATCGCGTTTTCGTTCCCGATCGGCGGCTCAGACCCTGCCGCCCAGCAGACGCCGGATCTTCTGCAGCAGCTCGGTGAAATCGAACGGCTTGTCGATGTACTCGTCTGCGCCGTACAGCGGGGAGGTGATCTCGTTGAGGCTCTCGCCGATTCCGGTCAGCATCAGCACCGGCGTGGACGAGAGCTGCTCGTCGGACTTGATGCTCTTGCAGACCTCCCATCCGTTCATGCGCGGCATCATCACGTCGAGCACCACCGCGTCCGGCCGCCGATCGCGGATCATCTCCAGCGCCTTGTGGCCGTCCGAGGCCGTCTCGATCTCGCAGTCCAGCTCCTGGAGGCGCTTGACCAGGATGCCGACCAGCTCGGGATCGTCGTCTACGATCAAAAGAAGAGGCTTCTTTCTTTGCTCCGGCATGAGAACTCCACGTATCTGATTCGAAGCTTTCTACGCCTCAGAGGCTGATTCACAAAGCGGGGTTTGTCAATGGCGGCGACACCCGATCCCGCGGCCCTTGTGGCCGCGGTGCACCCAATCGTAGGGTCATCAGACCCGAAGACGGCGCCGGCCCGAGCGCGGATTCCCGTTTAACCGGAACCGATCAAGCGGCGGAAAAAGGCGGCGTTCGCCGTTTTCGCCGCTCCCGCCGCCGCTTTTTGGGCGGCTTTTCACGAAATCATTGCGCTGTTGTCTTTTTTCAAATGGACGAAGAAGGCCGGGGCGCAGGACGCTCGCCGAGGTATCGACTATGACCGAGCTCGACCAGGACACCCTCCGTTCACTCGGAACCGACTGATCTGCACACACACCTCGATCCATGACCACGACGCCGCCGGGAGGTTTGAGCCATCGGGTGTAATTGGTTACCAATGAAGTTGGATGGCCGCGTTGGCCGCAGGTTCGGGGGCCAATAAGTCCCATCGCGTCTCATTCATCCCATTTGCCGTGTCGGGTCACCGGGTAATCGGTTCAAAGCATGAGTTTTTTTGATCTCTACCCGCGTGGGTTTTCTAGTTGTTCGACTTGACCGGGCGGTAGGGGTGGAGGAAGGCGGCCAGGGCGGTGGGGGCCCTGGTCTGGGCGTAGATCATCCCCTGCCCGCTGAAGCGCGCCACCAGGCCCTCTCCACCCAGGAACAGCGACTTGATCCCTCCCACCTTGGAGATGCGGTACTCGACCGTGTCCTGGAAGGCCACGATGTGGTCGGTGTCCACGATGTATTCCCCCTCGCAGCGCTTGGGGTAGATCGCTCCGTAGGAGGCGACGAAGACCGTGCCCGGCCCGGTCGCCTTGAGCAGGAACATCCCGGTTCCGGAGAAGAACCCCTTGGCGCCGCCCCACTTGGTGTCGAGTTGCACGTCGGGCGTGGCCGCCACGTAGGCCGACGACTGGATCATCAAGGATCGCTCGGCCTCCAGCTCGAACGGGATGATGTCGCCCGGGCTGCCCGGCGCCAGGATCACGCGCCCCGGACCGCCCTCGGCGGTGAAGGTGTTTTGAAAGATCGACTCGCCGCCCAGCAGCTTGCGTTTGGCCGCGGCGAATACGCCCCCGCGGGCCTCGGTCTTGATCTTGATCGTAGACGACATCGAGACCATCGCCCCCGACTCGGCAACCACCGATTCGCCGGTCTCGAGCTGGTAGTCGATGAAGGCGAAGTCGGGCGAGCTCTTGATTTCGTACGGCATCTCGGTCCTCCTTACCTATCCGTTCCGCGGCGGGAGCTTCGGCCCGATCGCGCCGCCGAACTCCGCGGGGTTGCGACTCTGGATCAACAGCTTGCCCCGGCCCTCGAAGCGGCAGACCAGCCCCTCGGAGGAGAAGATGGTCGAGAACCAGGAGCCCACGCGCTTGATCGTGAAGTCGAGCGTGGGCTCGAACGCCACGATGTGACCGGTGTCGATGATGAACGTACCGTCGACCTCGATCTCCTTGATTGCGCCGAAGGCGTTGAGCGCCAGCGGGCCGTTGCCGAAGGCGCGGATCCAGAACATGCGCCCCTCGCCGAAGAACGACTTGAACCCGCCCCACTTGGTCTCGATCTCCACCGTCGGAGCCGAGCAGAGGTACGACGTCTGCTGGATGACCAGGTCCTGGCCCTGCATCTCGTAGACGGTGATGTCCCCGGGAAGCGGCGGCGCGAAGGTGACCTCGCCGGGACCGTTCGATGCGGTGAAGGTGTTGCGGAAGAACGACTCGCCGAGGAACATCTTGCGCCCCAGCCCCTTGAGCATGCCGCCGGCGCCCTTGCCGCCGGACGCGGAGGTCTGCATGTCGACGTGCGCGTCCTGGGTCACCATCGCCCCGGACTCGGCCATCACCTGCTCGCCCTGCTCCATCCGAGCGATGCACAGCGAGTAGGCCGGACCCAGCTCTACCTGAAATTGCATGGCACTCCTCCTCCTATCCCCGCAGGCGCGGCGTGATCCACTTGATCAGCCCGCCGAGATTTCGTGACTGGATGAACAGCTTGCCGTGGCCGTCGAAGTGGCAGGTCAGCCCCTCGCCGCCCAGCAGAGTCGACTTGATCCCGCCCGAGCCCTTGATCTTGTAGTCCAGCGAATCGTCGAAGGCGACGATGTGACCGGTGTCGACCACGTAGTGGCCCTGCACGTCGATCTCCTCGATCGCTCCGTAGCAGTTGATCCACAGATCGCCGGTGCCGGTGCACCGCAGCCAGAAGGCGCCCTCCCCGGAGAAGAGGCTCTTGAGGCCGCCGAACTTGGTCTTGGCCTTGACGTCGCCGGTGGAGGCCAGGTAGCTGGACGCCTGGACCATCAGCGTCCTGGCCCCGTCCAGCCGGTAGTGGATGATGTCCCCGGCCAGCGCCGGCGCCATCAGGACTCTGCCCGGCTGGCCCTCGGGCGGAGTGTAGGTGTTGAGGAACAGCGTCTCGCCGCCCAGGAACTTGCGGATCAGGGCCACCAGGAAGTTCCAGATGGCGCCGAAAAAGCCGATCTTGGTTCCGCCGATGTGGGTCTTGATCTGCATGCCGTCGCTCATCCCGACCATCGATCCGGCCTCGATCGTGATCGATTCGCCGGGATCCATCTCGACGGTCGCCATCGCGTAGGCGGGGTCGAACTCGATGTCGTGCTTCATGGAGACCTCCCTGCTATCCGCCGGCAACCGCCGGTCGCAGATGCGCGCCTGTCCAAAAACGATCAAAGATTATCATACTTTTACAATCGAAAGCGACGCCGATCGCGGTCCTTCTCGCGATTGTCGCCGGGGTAATCCGGGAGTCAGCCGTCCTGCTCGGCGCCGTTCCGGTTTTCCGCCAGCGTCTTCCACTTGCCGACCACCTCGGCGAGGCGATCCATCGACTCGGTCATCCGCTGCGTGCCCTGCTCGATCTTGCGGCTGATCTCCTGGTTCTCCAGCGCCGAGACGTTGATCTCGTCGATCGCCGAGGCGATCTGAGAGAGCCCCAGCGTCTGCTGGTTGATCGAGGTGGAGATCACGTTGGCCAGATCGGAGTTCTCGTGAATCGCCTCGCTGAGATCGTTCATGATCGCGCCGGTGTTGCCCACCGTGCGCACGCCGTCCTCGGTGCGCTTCTCGCCTCCGGAGGCGGTCTCGACCATGTTCTCGATCGCCTGTCGGATCGAGGTCAGCGTGCGCGTGATCTGCAAGGTGGCCTCCTTGGACTGCTGGGCCAGGTCCTTGACCTCCTGCGCCACGACCGCGAACCCGGTGCCGTACTCGCCGGCCTTGGCCGCCTCGATCGAGGCGTTGACCGCCAGGATCTTCGACTGCTCGGCGATCGCGTTGACCGAGCCGATGATGTTTCCGATCTCCTCCACGTTGCCCAGCAACGCCTGGCTCTTGCCGGAGATGTCCTGCGAGGCGACCTTGATCTTGTCGATGATCTGGTTGGTGGTGTCGACCGCCTGGCGCCCCCGGATCGAGGTCTCGGTGGTCTTCTCGGCCGCGTCCACGATCTGGGTCGCGTTGCCCGCGGCGCTCTTGCCGGCCTTCTCCATCTCCTCCACGGTGGAGGCCGTTTCGGCCACCGCGGCCGCCTGCTGGCTGGCCGACGAGGCCAGGTGGGCCATCGCCTGCGCCACCTCGCGCGTGACCTTGGAGACGTCTTCGGTGAGAGCCTTGATTCCGTTCACCTGGGAGCGCAGCGCGATCGCCATGCGCCGAATCGATTCTCCCAGCCGCCTGGTCTCCGCGGTTCCGGACGAGTCGATCTCGATCTCGCGCAGATCGCCGCCCGCGATTCGCTCCGCGGTCTCGACCAGCCGGTCGATCGGCCTGGCCGCGGTTCTGCCGATCAGGTACACGCCGCCGATGATCAGCAGAAGGCCGATCACCATCGCCAGCACTCCGCCACCCATCACCCGGCCGCGGAACGCCAGGTACTCGCTGAGCGATTCGGTGTAGACGACGAAGCCGGGGATGTTCTTCTCGGCCGTGGCCGGCGCCACCGCGACCACCAGCTCGCCGCTGACGTTGGTGCTGCCCTCGGTCGTGCGGCCGAGTTGTGCCAGCAGGTCGAGCGCCTCGACCTCGGCGCCGTGACGGGTGAAGACCCGCAGCTTCTCGGCCTCGACCGCGTCGTTCCCCTCACCGTCCTTTCCGGCGGGGACGAGAACCGTGATCGAGTGGGCGTTGGGGTGCTCATCGGCGAACGTGCGCAGCCTCTCCCTGGCGGCGGCAGCCTCCTTCTCGCCGGCGAACATCGCCTCGAAACCGATGTCGACGCCGATCGACTTGGCGTTGGCCAGCGCCCGCGCCTCGATCGTCTCCGACAATCTTTCGTCGATTCCCGATATCAGCGACCAGAGGGTGCCGGTCAGCCCGGCCATCACCGGCACCAGCACGGCGGCGGCGCCCAGGGTGAGGCGGCTTTTGAGTGTCATTCGCTCGAACATGTCGGTTCCCGGCCTCCAGATCGGTTCCCCCCGAAGAACGTTCCCCCTTCAGAGGGAAGCAGAGTCTGCCATTCCCTCTTCTCCAGGTCAACGAGCCGGATGCCGGCGCGCCGCCGGGAACCGCCCGGTCGGATCAGCTCGCCGGAATGACCAGCACCACCTTGGCGATCCCCTCCTTGTAGTCGGAGCGGTAGACGTAGCTGACCGCCCCGTTCAGCTTGAAGACGGTCCGCAGCGTGTTCGAGAACTCGACCGGCGGCTGCGTGCCGCTCTTGATGCGGCGGTCGCTCCAGTACTTCTCCTCCTCGGCGGAGGTCATCTCCAGGAGGCGCTGGCGGAAGTCGTGCCGCAGCGCGGAGTTCTCGGAGGCGTGGATCGGGATCGCCTGTCCTCCGGCTCGCCAGTGGCTGCGCTTCTTGAGGAAGATGTCCCTCAGCTCCGCTGCGCTGATGCTGTTCACGTTTGACGAGCTGTTGACCACGACCAGGATGTCGTCCGGGGACTGGGCGGCGGCCGGAGCGGAGAGGGTCAGCGACGAGAGCACCGCGGCGGTGAGCACGATCTGGAAATAGCGCATCTGCGAGCCTCCTTTCCCCGTGGAGCACGCCGCTTTTGTTGAGACTTGTGTTGTCTTGTCCATCTTCACTGCTTCGCCATCAGAACGCCACGGCCACCTGGCCGAAGATCGCCCAGAACTGCTCGGGTCCCATGTTGCCCTCCTCGTCCTGGGGGAACTCGGGGAACACCGAGCAGAGCGTCTCCGCCTTGATCGCCACTTGCGGTATCGGCTTGAGGTTGAGCCCCAGCGTGTAGATCGAGCCCTGCACGTACCCGGTGTCGTTGTCGTCGTTGTACTCGGCCATGAAGTACGGTGCCAGCGTCATCCCCTCGTGGGCCGCGCTCAGGTCGAATTCGTACGAAATCAGGCCGTAGTAGCCCGACTTGTAGTAGTCGGCCGGGTAGCCGTTGCCGTCCGGCGGGGTCAGCAGCGGTCGCCGCGAGTACTCCACCAGGCCTCTGGCCATCTCCCCCTGGATCCGCAGCCCCCACAGCTCGACCAGCAGATCGGCCGTGATCACGTACTCGGTATAGCGCGACGTGTTTTTCTCCTCGACGCGAAACGGCTCGAAGCTCTCGATCGTCTTCTCGTGGTCGGTCACGTCTCCAATGTATCCGTAGGCCCCGGCCGCCAGCTTCACGTCTGTCCCCTCGTAGGCCAGCCGCAATCGCAGCCCGCCGGACTTGTTGTCGTTGAGATCATAGGTGCTCTCTCCCGAATCGGTCGGCCCGCGGCCGTTGGAGAGGGTCAGCGCGTAGTCGAGGTAGGTGCTCTCGGCCGGGTAGAAGCGCCCGAAGACCTGCAACCCTGTCTGATGGGTGGGCACCACCTTGTTCACCATCAAGAACGGGTGGCGCACGGTCAGCAGCACCGGGGTTCCGTGATCCACGTTCCAGATGCCGAACGGCGTCAGAAAGCGGCCCGCCATCACCCCGAACCAGTCCCGCGGCTGCCAGCTGACGTGCACGCGCTCGATGAAGACGCCGCCCAGGCCCCGCTTCTCGCTGGTGAACGGATCGGTGACCGTGGTGTCGTTTCGCTCGTACTCCACGCCGTACTGGGGCACGGCGTAGGTCTCCTCCATCCCGTTGGGCAGGAAGGTGAAGCCCACCTCGGCCAGCGCGCTGACCGTCTCCGAGATCCGCCCGGAAAAGTAGACGTTGAGGTGCTGGACGAAGAAGCTGAAATCGTCGTTGATGATGCCGTCGAAAAACTGGCTGTTGTCCAGGAAGAACTTGCCGGCGCTCAGATCGAAAAAGCCGTAAACCTCGAGCTTCTGCTCTTTTTCCGCCTCGCGGGTGGCCCGGGCCAGCAGATCCTCCTCGCGGGCGATCTCCAGCTCCTCGACGCGCGACCTGGTCTCGCCCAGCTCGCGGCGCAGCTGCTCGATCTCCTCGCCCTGGCGCTCCAGCGCCTCGGCCGTGCGGTCGTCGCCGGTCGCCTCCTGGTCGGCGTCGAAAGCGGTCTCCTCCTCGGCGGTCTCCTCTTCGGCGTCCTGTGCCGCCAGTCCGGGCGCGAACAGGAGCAGACCCAGCGCGGCCGTAATCGAGATCGATTTCAAAATGTTGGTGTTCAAACGACTCACCTCGTCAGCTCTCGCACATGTCGCCCAGATCCTCGAGCATCTGGTCCGTGGCGCAGAAGTTGGGCACGCCGTCGATCGAGAAGTCGCAGCAGCCGTAGCCGCCGGGGCAGTCGTCCGGCGCGATGCTGCAGTTCTTGACGGTGCAGACACCTTCCTCCTCGCCGTACTCGATCAGGCAGTAGTCGGCCTCGAAGCCCTGGCAGTCCGCGTCCGAGCCGCACGTCTCGCCCATTCCGCTGGGCAGCTCGCCTCCGCCGTCCGGATCTCCGCTGTCGGTCCCGCCTGCGGTCTCGGAATCGGTGTCGGGCTCGACGCACTCGCCGTCCTTGTAGATCTGTCCCTCGTCGCAGCGCTCCGAGTCGGACATCGTGCATCCGAGGGCCGCGACGGCGACACCTGCCGTGGCAAGCAATGATAATCGTTCTACAATACTCATCTCGTCAGTTCTCCAGAGTCCTTTTTGCCAACAGAACGCATTACATATTTACTATACATATTCAATCCTGCTGTCAAGAGGGCTATCGCGGTTGGGGCTGGACCAGAATCTCGACAGGCGCTATTCTTCTCAAGAGGCGGCGCGGCAGAGTTGGCAAGACCGTCCGCTCGGCATTGACAGGGCAGTGAAAAGGAAGTATAAATTTTCAAGCCTACTGTACAAAGGCCTGTGCGGAAAAGCGGAGTCATGAGCAACAAGATACTGATTGTCGACGACACCGAGACCATGCGTCTGTACGAGAGGATGCTGCTGACCGGCCAGGGCTACGAGTTGGACCTGGCCGGCGACGGCGTGGAGGCGCTGGAGAAGATGAAAGAGGATCTCCCCGACCTGGTGCTGCTCGACATCATGATGCCCAAGATGGACGGCATCGAGTGCTGCCGCAGGATAAAAGAAGACGAGATGATGAAGGACGTCAAGGTCGTGATGGTGACTACCAAGAGCGAGTACGAGCGGGTCAAGGAGGCGTTCGCGGCCGGTTGCGACGACTACATCACGAAACCGATCGACAAGCTCGAGCTGTTATCCAAGATCAAGGAGCTCTTGCGTTTCATGAACCTGAGACAGCTTCTTCAGACCTGAAAGAGCGTTGTAGACGGCGAAGGATCTCGTGAACGGCGAAGATACGATCAAGAAAAGCTCGGCCGGTCGAGGAGTCGGGCGGGGCTCGATCGCGGCGGCGATGGAGGAGATCCACGAGGAGATCTCGCGGATCGGCGCGCGGGTCGCCGAGATCGAAGCCGATCGAACGCTGGACGCCGACGAGCGGGAGCGCGTCGTGCGCGAGCTGCAAGCCCGCAGCTCGGTGCTGACGGGTAAGTACGTGCTGGCTCACCGGCTGCTGGAGTCCCTCGGTTTCTCCGAGCTGATGGCCGCGATCAGGGAGGTGCTCGAGAGCCTGGTCGGTCTGTCCAGCTTCGCCGTCTACTGGAGCGAGGGACCGGAGAAAGACCTGCTGCTGTGCACGGTCGAGCCTCCCGGAGTCACCGCCGATGCTCGCCTGCGTCCGGGAGACGGCCCGGTGGGGAGCGTCGCGCTGCGGGGCCGCTCGTACCTGGCGCGGGTCGAGGAGCGACGCTTCACCGAGCCGCCCACTCCGATCGGATGGTTTCCCCTGCTGCACGAGGGCGAGGAGCGCGGCGGGATCGCCGTGTTCGAGATGCTCTCGCACAAGAAGGGCTTCGAGGCCGGCGACCTGGAGCTGTTGGAGATGCTCTCCGAGCACGCCGGAGAGGCGATTCTGGACGCTTCGAGGCGGGTCCGCGCGCTGCACCGGGTCGAGAGCATGGCCGACGTGATCGCACGCTCCGGCGCGAGCTTTGCCGAGAGCGACGAATGACCGGCTCCAATCACGATAGCTCCAGGCCCGCGGGCTCCGGAGGGGAGACCGTCTCGCAGCGGATGGACGAGATCCGCGAGCTGGAAAGGCGCGTGATCGAGCTCAGGCGCGCCCTGCTGACCGGTCCGGGGGTGGCCGATCCCGGTCTCGAGGCGGGCGGGGAGGCCACCTTCGTCCTGGCTCGCTGCGCCGGGCACCTGATGGCGGTCTCGATTTCCTACATCGAGGAGGTCGTGCAGATGCCGGCGCTGCGCTCTGTGCCGGGCGGAGCGCGGAGCGTGGCCGGGCTCGTCGACTACCACGGAGAGATCCTGGCCGTGATCGATCTCGGCGAGCTGGCCGGAGGAGAGCGCAGCCCGGTGACGCGCGATCGCTCGCTGTTGATCTGCGGGGTTTCGACGCGGCGGGTGGGACTGATGGTGGAGGAGATCACCGACGTCGTGACCGTCGGGGCCGAATCGATCTCGGTCGGCGAGGAGGTTCTGCCGGGAGCCCTGCGGGCCGCGGGTGTTCTCGGGGCCGGCGAGGAGACGGCGTACATCGCGGACGTGGCCTGGATCGCGCTGGGCGCCGACCTGGCCGAGATCGTAGCGGACGACGCCGCCATCCCGGTCGGGGAGGAGGAGCGATGATCGGCGACGGCATCGCGGCGCGGCGCAGCGGCGGCGACTCGCCGTCCTTGAGCGAGGAACAGACGATCGCGATCTGCGATCGGATCGCCGAGACGGTCGGGCTGCAGCTGGACCCGGCCAAGCGGCGCGAGATCGAGGTCAAGCTCTCTCCGATGCTGGAGGAGCTGGCCCCCGCCGAGCTGGTCGATCGGATCCTGGCCTCCGAGGGGACGCTGCAACGCGCGGTCAACCTGTTGACCATCGGCGAGAGCTACTTCTTCCGCAACCGGCCCCACTTCGACGCGCTGCGCAACCGGATCCTGCCCGATCTGATCGAGAGCCGTAGGCGGGAGCGCCGCCTCAGGATCTGGAGCGCCGCCTGCGCGAGCGGGGAGGAGCCCTACTCGCTGGCGATGCTGATCGACGACGGATTTCCCGAGCTGCTGGACTGGGACGTCGCGATCCTCGCCACCGATATCAACACGACCTTCCTGGAGCGGGCCGAGAAGGGGGTCTACACCGACTGGGCGTTTCGCGGAGTGGACGAGCGGTTGCGGGACACCTACTTCACCCGGCTGGGGGAGAGCCGCTACCGGCTCGCGGATCGGATCAGGGAGCGCGTCGAGCTGCGCCGTTTCAACCTGGCCGACCCCCCGTTCACGGGCCGGCTGGAAGGGGCCCCGTTCGACCTGGTGCTGTGCCGCAACGTGTTGATCTACTTCCAGTACGAGCTGGCCGACAGCGTGGTCCGCGCGATCGCCGAGGAGATGGTGCCCGAGGGTTACCTGCTGGTGGGGCACGCCGAGGCGTTTCCCTCGATGCGGGAGATGGAGGCGATCTACGCCCACGCCACCTACTACTACCGCAACGCCCCGCGGCGGCGGATGTTGGCGCTCGAGCCGTCCGGAGCGGGGCTCTCGATTCCCGGCCTGCCGGTCGCCCCGCTGCCGCCTCCGCAGCCGGAGCGACCCGCATCCGAGCCTCCGTCCGGGCCGTCCCGGCTTCCCAGCGTCCCGCCGCCGCCGATCGAGGAGAGCGCGTCGGCCGAGCTGGCGCGCGCCCGGGAGCACGCCGAGATGGGCGAGGTCGAGGAGGCGCAGCGGCTGCTGGACGAGCTGCTGTCCGGCGAGGCGAAGCTGGTGCCCCGCGCGCATTTTCTCCAGGCGCTGGTGTACGATCAGAGCGGCCGGCCGGGGGACGCGCTCTTTTGCCTGCGGCGCGCGCTCTTCTTGGAGAAGGAGTTCGCGATCGCGCACTACTACCAGGGGGTGATCTGCGAGCGCGAGGGCGATCCGGGCACCGCGCGCCGTTGCTTTCGCAACGTGCTGTCGCTGGTCGAGAGCGTGCCGGAGGAGACCGAGCTGGCCGAGGGCGGCAACGTGAACGCCGGCCGGCTCGCGGAGATAGTGCGCGAGCGGATTCGCGAAAGCGAGCTGGAGGAGTGAGGCCGTGAGACGATCTCCTGTTGCGCCGGGCGAGAAGGAAGACGGCTGGGAGGACGTCGACCGCGAGATCCTGCAACGCCGGGCCCGCGAGCTGGCCAGACCCAGGCGGAGCGGTGAGGGACGGGAGCGGGCGGTCGCGCTGCTCGCGTTCACGATGATGGGCTCGCCGTACGCCGTCGAGCTGGAGCGCGTCGACGCGGTCTCGCGGATCGGCGAGATTCACCAAATTCCGCTGACGCCGCCGCACATCGGCGGGATCATTCGCCGCCGCGGCACGACGATGGCGCTGGTCAACCTGCGCCGCTTCTTTCACCCGGAGGCCGAGGGCATCGCCGACGCGGATTTCGCGATCATCGTGCGGGCGGGTGGAAAGCGGTTCGCCCTGCAGATCGAGGAGATCGAAGGCGTCTTCCAGCTGCCGGAGTCGCGGATCGAGCCGGCGCCGGAGAACTTCGACCGCGCGCAGGTGCCGTACCTGCTCGGCGTGATCAGGAACGGGGCGGTCGTGCTCTCGCTGGAGCGACTCGTGCGGGACGAGAGGTTTTCAGCGGTCGGCGCCGGATGAGCGCCGGACCGGAATCGGGGTAGGAGAGATGGGCGCCGACGACGACCTCAGCCGAGAGCAGCTCGAGCAGCTGGCGGGAGTGTTTCGCGCCGAGGCGTTGGAGCACATCAAGGGCCTGGCGGCGGCGCTGTTCGCGCTGGAGGACGGCGGCGACGATGTGAGCGAGCTGCTGGTCCGTGCCTTTCGCGAGGCTCACAGCCTCAAGGGCTCGGCCGGAACGCTCGGCTTCGAAAGGGTCTCGGTGGTCACGCACCGGCTCGAGGATCTGCTGGGGGCGTTGCGCCGCGGCGAGCGCGAGCTGACTCCCGAGGTGTTGGATCTGGCCCTGGAGACGCTGGAGCTGGTGCGCCGTTCGGCGGAGTCATCGCTGCCGGGCGATGGCGAGCTGAGCGACGAGGAGAGAGCGGCGATCGCGGCTTTGGAGCGGATGCTCGCCGGGGAGGACGGCGCGGCTGCGCGGGAGAGGCCGGCCGAGGAGCCGGAGCCGTCGAAAAAGCCGGAGCCGGATCGCCGGGCGCCCCGCGAAGGGGGCAAGCGGGAGCGCGCGGCCGAAGAGCGGTCCGGCAGGCTGCGTCGCGAGGAGTTCATCCGCGTCTCGGAGCAGCGGCTCGACGACGTGATCGGACAGGTCGGCGAGCTGTTCGAAAGCGGCATCCAGCTACAGTCGATCGGCCACGCGCTGGACAAGGTCGAGGCGGCCTCCGCGCGGATGGTTTCGGACTTCGCCGAGATGCGGGCCAGGATCGAGGAGCTCGGTCTGGGGGAAGAGGTCGCGGAGCTGATCGAGCAGTCGCACAACTTGCAGATCCAGCTGCGCGGCCTGGTCAAGAAGTACCGCGGCGAGGAACGGATCCTGTCCAAGCTGATTCAGCGCTCCCAGGAGGGTTTGCGCAAGATCCGGCTCGCGCCGGTCTCGACGATTTTCGTCGCGTTGCGCGCCCAGGTGCGAGAGATCTCGCGCTCGGTCGGCAAGCCGGTCGAGCTCTCGCTGTCGGGCGGAGAGTACGCCGTCGATCGCAAGGTGCTCGAGGCGGTCGAGGAGCCGATCGCCCACATTCTGCGCAACGCGGTCGATCACGGAATCGAGCCTCCGGACGAGCGACGGGCCGCGGGCAAGAGCGAAAGCGGCCGCCTCTCGGTCGTTGCGAGCCACACCGGCGACTCGGTGGAGCTCACGATCTCGGACGACGGACGCGGAATCGACCCGGAAGGGATTCGCCGCGCGCTGGTGGAAAGGCGCGGCCTGCCGGTGGAGCAGGCGGCGGAGCTGACCAGCGAGCAGCTCCACGACTTCCTCTTCGAGTCGGGCTTCTCCACGCACCGCGGGGTCTCAGAGATCTCGGGCCGGGGGGTCGGCCTGGACGTGGTCAAGCACACAGTGGAGCGCCTCGGCGGGGAGGTCCGGCTGGAGAGCGTGCCCCAGGCGGGGACCTCGATCACGCTGCGCCTGCCGCTGGCGATGTCGACCGTGCGTTGCCTGCTGGCCGAGGTGGCCGGTCGTTCGATGGCGATTCCCGCGACCAACGTCGAGAAGGTCGTGGTACGTCGTTTAGACGAGATTCGAGTGGTGGGTGGGGGAGAGGTGATCGATTTCGAGGATCAGAGCGTACCGCTGGCGCCGCTGGCCGACATCCTCGGCCTCGAGGAGCGGATCGGGCGGCCCGGGGATCCGGAGGTGCGGATCGCGGCGCTGGTCCGCTTCGGCGAGCGGCGTTTCGCCTTCGGTGTGGACGAGGTCTCGGAGTACGCCCAGCTGATCCTCAAGCCGCTGGGCGACCTGCTCGAGCGCGTGCCCAACATTTCGGGAGTCTCGTTGCTGGGCACCGGAGAGCTGGCGCTGGTGCTCAACCCCGGAGACCTGGTGCGGGCGGCCGGCGGCATCAGCAGGGAGAAGTCGCGGGTCGCCCTGCGCGACGAGGGAGCGGCGTCCGGTCCGCCGACGATCCTGGTCGCGGACGACTCGATCGCGACCCGCACGCTGCAAAAGGCGCTGCTGGAGTCGGCGGGCTACCGCGTGCTGTTGGCAGAGGACGGCTACGAGGCGTTGCAGGCGCTGGGCGACCGCGAGGTCGACCTGGTGGTCACCGATATCCAGATGCCCAACATGGACGGCCTGGAGTTGACGCGCACGATCAAGTCGCGCCCGGCTCTGCGACACCTGCCGGTGGTGGTGGTCACCTCGATGGGATCGGACAGCGACATGGAGGCGGGAATGGCGGCGGGGGCGGACGCCTACGTGATCAAGAAGGAGCTGACCAGAGCGGCGCTGGTCGGCGCGATCGAGCAGCTTTTATAGGTTGGAGATGGCGAAGCTCAGGGTACTCATCGCGGAGGACTCGCAGGTGATTCAGCGAACGCTGGCCGCCCTGCTGGAGGGGGAGAGCGGTATCGAGGTGGTGGGAACCGCGGGCACCGGCGAGGAAGCGCTGGCGATCTGCCGCGAGCAGCGTCCGGACCTCGTCACGATGGACATCTTCATGCCCGAGATGGACGGGCTCGAGGCCACGCGTCGCATCATGGAGGAGTGCCCGACCCGGATCGTGATCATCAGCTCGATGGTGGGCAGCGACGATCAGCGGATGTCCTTCGAGGCGATGCGCGCCGGGGCCGTGGAGGTGATCGCCAAGCCGCACGGAGTGCTGGCGGGCAACTACGCCCAGGTCCGGGCCGACCTCTCTCGCGTGCTGCGTCGAATCGAGGCGGCGCGGCCGGCGCGCCAGCTCGCCTGGCAGGCCAGCATTGCGCCGCCCCCGCCGCTCGCGACTCCCGAGCCGAGCAGACCTCGACCGGTCGCAGCTCCCGGCCCGGCACCTGGAGCCCGGAGCGATTCACGTTTTGCGCCGCAAGAGATCCCGGAGGGCTTCTCGCCGGCGATCGTGGGCATCGGGGGGTCCACCGGGGCGCCGGCGGTGCTGGTGGAGGTGCTCTCTGCGCTGCCGGCGAGCTTTCGGGTGCCGATCGTGGTCGCGCAGCACATAGCTTTCGGCTTTGCCAACGGAATGGCCGACTGGCTGAACGCCTCGGTTGCGCTGGAGGTGGCGGTCGCCCGCACCGGCGACGAGCTGCGGCCGGGGAGGGTGCTGATCGCGCCGGACGACAGGCACCTCGAGATCAAGAGCGGAGATCGCGTGGTGCTGAGGCCCTCCCAGCGGGCCCGCGAGCACGTCCCCTCGGTGGATCGCTTCTTCTCCTCGCTGGCCGGGGCCGGAGCCGAGCGGGCGCTGGGAGTGATCCTCTCCGGGATGGGAGGCGACGGAGCGCGGGGCCTCGGGGAGCTGAGAGAGGCCGGGGGAATCACGCTGGCACAGGACGAGCAAAGCTGCGTTGTTCACGGCATGCCCGGGAAGGCAGTGGAGTTGGGCGCTGTGATGCAGGAGGTCTCCCCGGAGAGCCTGGCCGAGCTGCTGGCGGCGCTGGGGCAAAGAGCGGAGAGTAGCTGAACCTCGTCCCTGGTCGGTTCCGGCCGCACGAGCAGAAGCTGTCCGTCCGTGCAGCTCATTCGCCGGTTTCGGTGCAGGTGTTCGTGTCGGTGTCGGTGTCGGTGTCGGTATCGGTGTCGGTGTCGGTGTCGGTGTCGGTGTCGGTATCGGTGTCGGTGTCGGTATCGGTGTCGGTATCGGTATCGGTATCGGTGTCGGTGTCGGTATCGGTGTCGGTGTCGGTGTCGGTGTCAGCGTCCGTGCTGCTGTCGGTATCCGTATCCGTGTCGATATCGGTATCGGTATCCGAGTCCGCATCCGAGTCCGCATCCGCGTCGGTGTCGGCGTCGGTATCCGCGTCGCCGCCGGTATCGGTGTCCGCGTCCGAGTCGGTGTCACCGTCGGCGCCAGCGTCGCCAGTGCCTTCGGGCGGCGGGCTGATCGGACCCGTGTTGCAGGCCCAGATCGCGGCCAGCAGTAAAGCCGGCCAGATTGCGCTTGCGGTCGTGCGAGTCACGAAAACCCCCTTTTCGTCCGGCGCCGATTTCAGCTCCCGCAGTCCCAGCCGCAGCTCTGCTCGTTCTCACCGATCTCGGTGTCGCAGCTGTCGTCGCCGCAGCACGGCGATACCGGCGGCTCGGCGCAGATGTCCTCGACCGGCACGCACTGACCGTCCTCGCAGCCCCAGTGACCCTGGGTAAAGATGTTCCACTCGTGGTCGAAGCAGTCGCTCGGCACGCTGCATTCGCTCGTGTCCGTCGCGGAGTCGGTGTCGGAGTCGGAGTCGGTGGCGGTGTCCGTGTCCGTGTCGGTGTCGGTGTCGGTATCGGTATCGGTGTCGGTATCGGTGTCGGCGTCTGTGCCGCTGTCGGTATCCGAGTCGGTGTCGGTATCCGTGTCCGCGTCGGCGTCGGAGTCGGCGTCGGCGTCTGCGTCCGAGTCGGAATCGGCGTCGGCGTCCGAATCGGAATCGGCGTCTGCGTCCGTGTCCCCGTCGGTGTCCGCGTCTGCGGATCCGTCGTCGTCGCCTTCGGGCGGCGGGCTGATCGGACCCGTGTTGCAGGCCCAGGCAAGGACGACGAGCAACGCCGGCCAGGCGGCGGTTGCGAATCTGGAAGTCATGAGCAGCCCCCTTTCGGGCAAAAGACCATATAATAATAGTACAACACCGAAGAGCCCCGACGTGCAAGCATCCCGTTTTTTCGGTTCATCCGGATCCGGCCGTGTTGGCACCTGGCGCCCGGCGGACGTCGAAAAGCAGCTCCGGCTCTCCCCGCGGCCTCATGAGGCCGCGGCAAGGATGGCCTTCTTGCCTTTCGAGCCCGCGATGCAACCGGCCGCGCCCGGAGGGCTTCAGTCGGTCGGTTCCCAGGCGTCGATCTTCGTTGACAGCTGGTGGTGGCGGTGCTGGTCGTCAGCCCCCGGGGCTTGGCCGGCGGCGTCAGATGCACCGAAGGAACAAAGGTCATCCTGACCGCGCCCTGATCAGGGCGCGGCGACAAGGACGCCGAGACGAAAACGGCTGGATCCGGATGAGCCGTTTCTTCCAAGCTGTCTAGGTCGACAGCTTGCGGTTGG
>JAWOBP010000083.1:0-13311 GCA_046484285.1 Polyangia bacterium | reverse complement strand
TCATCAGCGTCGAGGCAGAGCCGATCCCCAAAAAGAACGACACGTATGTCCGCCAGCGCACCCAGGGGTTGTAGCCCGTCGGAGCCAGCGGAGCCGCCTCATCGGATTTTTTCACGGGCCTGATCGCGATTTCGTCGCCGCCGCCGTTGTCCACCATGATCGAGCACCTCGCCGCGAGCCGGGGACAGTATAGCCGAACCCCGGGCAGTTGAAACCCGGCCGCATCAGGGAATGCCGGCATTGTGTTGTTTTTTTTGAATGCGGCGGAGACTGGCCCGGCACCGAGCCCGATCCGGGTGGCGGAGTATAGCACTTCAGCGCTGCTTGATGCGTACCCAGGGCCGCCCGTAGAACCTCGAAAGCCTGATGTCCATCTCCTCGAGCTGCTCTCCGAGCTGCTTCCAGAGGCTCTCCAGGTCGTTGGACATGACGACTACATCGTGCAGCTTTCCCCGCTGGTCCTTGGCGTACTTGCGGCGGGTCAGCTCGTACTCGAAGCCCTCGGCCTCCAGCACGTCGATCATGTCGCGCTGGCCGGCCAGCACCTCGGTGAAGACCCGCTCCACTCCCGCCGCGGCGGCCAGCCGGGACAGCACGCCCAGCAGCATCTGCTCGATTCCCATGTGGCGGTACTCGGGGTGCACCACTCCGCGCAACTCGGCCACGTGGCGCGACCAGCCGAACGGCTCGCGGTCCATCGTGGCGTCTCCGACGATCCCGCCGTCCAGCTCCGCGATCACGCGCCAGTGATCCTCGTTGTCTACCTGGGCCAGCCGGGCGCGGGCGATCTCGGTCCTCGTCACGTTGTAGCGCAGGTAGATGCGGATGTCCTCCGGCAGGCCGGAGAGAAACTCGACCAGCGCCTCGACGTCCTTTTCCGGATCAGGCTGCCGAATCAGCACCTCGCGGCCGTCGGCGAGCCGCGAGAGCTCGCGTACTCTTTCCATCTCCCACCTCCGTTTCCACTCGAATCGCCCGAGCGAGCCGGTTCCCGGAGAGCTTTCGCAGACCGGTGCGCACCGGCGCTTCGAAGCGTAGCTCCGCTGCGCCGATCTCGTCAACGGGGATTCGCTGTCGATTGATTGCGCCCGGGCCCAAGAGAGACGCCCACCCCGGCGGCGAACAAGGCCAGGATCACTCCCAGCGAGACCAGGGTCGGAACGTGGACCAGCTCGTGGGTCACCATCTTGAGACCGATGAAGACCAGGATTCCGGCCAGCGCGTACTTGAGGTAGACGAAACGGTCGATCATCGCCGCCAGCACGAAGTACAAGGAGCGCAGCCCGAGGATGGCGAACACGTTGGAGGTCAGCACGATGAACGGATCGGTCGTGATCGCCAGCACCGCCGGCACCGAGTCGAGGGCGAAGACCACGTCGGTCGCCTCGATCACGACCAGCACCAGAAACAGCGTGGTGAAGGCGAGCTTTCCTTCCCGGCGGACGACGAAATGCGGCCCGCTGAAATCCGCGGTGATCCTGAGCACGCGCCGCGCGGCGCGCACGTACCAGCTCCGCTCCGGGTCGCGCTCCTTGCCGCGACCGAAGATCATGCGCGCGCCGGTGAACGCCAGGTAGCCGCCGAAGACGTAGAACAGCCAGCCGAAGCGCTCCAGCAGCCAGACTCCGCCGAAGATCATCGCGCCGCGGGTCACGACCGCGCCGAGGATGCCCCAGAACAGCACGCGGTGCTGGTGCTCGGGGGCGACCGAGAAGTGGCCGAAGATGACCGCCATCACGAAGATGTTGTCGATCGACAGCGCCTTTTCGAGCACGTAGCCGGTCAGGTACAGCCACAGCGCCTTGCCTCCGCCGGCGCTCTCGCCGCCCGAGGCCCGCGGCAGCACGGCGCCCAGCCAGTGGTGCTGGTAGATCAGGTAGACCAGCGCGCCGAACGACAGCCCGACCGCGATCCAGACCGCGGTCCAGATCGCCGCTTCCTTCAGCTCGACGCGGTGGGCGTGGCGATGAAAGACACCCAGGTCGAGCGCCAGCAGGACGATCACGATGCCGGCGAAAGCGAGCCACAGCCAGATCAAGCTCTGTACCTCCAGTGCTGGCGAATGTTGCGCCCTTTTCCCCAAAGGCGGACACTGAGGTATATCCGCTGGAGGAAGGGAGGCAAGCTGCGATGCAGAGAGTCAAGATCGTGGCCACGCTCGGGCCGGCCAGCGCGAGCCCGGAGGTGGTGGGAGCGATGATCGAGGCCGGGCTGGACGTGGCCCGGCTCAACTTCTCGCACGGCGGTCCGGAGGACCACGCCCGTCTGGTTGAGGTCGTCCGCGCCGAGTCCGAGCGGCGGCGGGCTCACGTCGCGATTTTGGGCGACCTGTGCGGTCCCAAGATCCGCGCCGGAAGAATGGCGGGCGGCGAGGCGACGCTGCGCGCCGGCGAGAAGGTGACGATCACCACCGAGCGGGTCGAGGGCACGGCCGAGCGCTTCTCCACCTCCTACCGCGCGCTGCCGGACGACGTCCGCTTCGGGGATCGGATCCTGCTGGACGACGGGCTGCTCGAGCTGCGCGTCTCGGCGGTGCGCGCCGGCGAGGTCGACTGCGAGGTGGTGGTCGGCGGTCCGTTGCGCGACCACAAGGGGATGAACGTCCCGGGCACGCCGCTGTCGACGCCGGCGCTGACCGACAAGGACCGCCGGGATCTGCGCCTGGCGCTGGAGCTGGGGGTCGACTACCTGGCGCTCTCGTTCGTGCGCGATCCTGCCGACGTGCGCGCCGCCAAGGAGCTGGCCGGCGAGGTGCCGGTGATCGCCAAAATAGAAAAGCCCGAGGCGGTCCGACGGCTGACGGAGATAATCGAGACGGCCGACGGGCTGATGGTCGCGCGCGGAGATCTGGGCGTGGAGGCCGGAGCCGAGAAGGTGCCGCTGATCCAGAAGCGCCTGATCCGCGACGCGGCGCTGCGCGGGCTGCCGGTGATCGTCGCCACCCAGATGCTCGACTCGATGATCCGCAACCCGCGACCCACCCGCGCCGAGGTCTCGGACGTGGCCAACGCCGTGCTGGACGGGGCCGACGCGGTGATGCTCTCCGGCGAGACCGCCAGCGGGAGCTACCCGGTCGAGGCGGTGCGCGAGATGGCCGCGATTCTCGACGAGGTGGAGGCAAGCGAGATCTTCCGCCGCCTTCCGCCGCCGCTGCGGGTCGAGGAGCGCAGCTTCTCCAACGCGATCGCCAAGGCCGCCGTGACCGCGGCCGAGGAGCTGGATCTGCGCGCGCTGGCGGTCTACACCGAGACCGGCCACTCGGCCTCGCTGGTGGGAGCCTGCCGGCCGCTGGCCGCGGTGGTCGCGCTCTCGCGCCACGAGAGCGTCCTGCGCCGCCTCTCCCTGCGCTGGGGGGTGATCCCGGTCCGCGCCGACTGGATCGAGGGCGTCGCCGCAGTGGTCGAGCAGGCCGAGCGGATCCTGCTCGAGCTCGGGCTGGCCGAGCCCGGGGACGACGTGGCGATCACCTTCGGGATGCAGGACATGACCGGCCCGGGTCGCACGGACGTGCTGAAGCTGTGGAGGGTGCGCTGACCAGTAGTGCGTGCGGCACGGCTCGAAAGGCTTTTCTGAGCGTTCGCCTGTCAGCGTCTTGGCCATCCCGAAAAGGAGGCATGCTTCGCGTGCAAAGCGAAATCGGGTAGCATTCCCTGGTCGATGTCGCTTTGGACACCATTTTTCGCCGCGGCCGTCTCGTTGCCGTTCCTGATCGGCTGCGGGCATCTTCCTCCCCACGGGGCGTACACTCCCCGCCGGCCGCCTGCCGAGGAGCTGCGCTGGGAAGAGCTGCACCGCGCCGAGCGGGCCGGGCGGCTCGAGGAGGCGCTGCGCGGCTACAGCGAGATGTGCTCCGCTCCGGAGCCGTACTCCCGCGCCTGCTACGACAGCACGCGCGTGATGTTCGAGCTGGGTCCGCTGGAGGCGGCCCGGCGCCGCACCGCCGAGTTCTTGCTGCGCTTCCCCGACGAGGCGCTGGCTCCGGCCGCGGCACGGCGGCTGGCGCGCAGTTACGTCCGCTCGGGCGAGATCGATCGCGGCGTCGAGGAGATCGGGCGCTTGATCGGAAAGACCGAGGGCGGCGAGGTCAACGACTCGCTGATCTACGAGCTGGCGCGCCTGCACCGCGAGGCCGGCCGCCGGGAGGCCGAGGCCGAGGCGCTCGATCGGATCGCGAGTCGCGGGCGCTGGCAAAGCCAGCTGTGGGACGACTCGCTGTGGCACCTGGTCGAGATTCGCCGCGAGCAGGGAGACACGCGGGCCGAGCAGCGGCGGCTCGAGCAGCTGCTGGACGCCCGCGAGGAGTCGCACCTGATCGGCAGCTACGATTCTCCCTACCACGACGACGCGCTGTTGCGCCTCGGCGAGCTGAAGCGCGAGCGCGGCGACATCGAGGGAGCCTTGGAGGCGTTCGATCGGCTGGCGGGCTGGGAGACCTCCGGCCTGCGGGACGACGCGATGCTCGAGGCCGCGCGGCTGCGGCTGGATCAGGGGCGTCGCGAGGAATGCTGCGATCTGCTCGAGGAGCTGATCGAAAAGATGCCCGAGTCGGTCGGCGCGCGCGAGGCGACAGAGCTGATGGAACGCTCCGGTTGCCCGGGCGAATGACGAGGCCGTGAGCTACAGCTCCTCTTCCTCGATGTCGGGGGGATCTTCCAGGTCATCGAGCTCTTCCTCCGCCTCCGTCTCGGCGTCTTCCTCGACCAGGTCGAGGTCGTTGTGGTCGAAGCGCACCTCGATGTCGGCGTCGGCGAAGTAGCTCTCGATGATCTCCAGAAGCTCGTCGCTGTCGTCCCCGGCCCACTCCTCGAGGATCTCGTCGATCGCCTCGTCGATGCTGAGGGTATCGAAAATCCCCTCGATCGCCGAGATCTGGTCGTCCTCGAAGCAATCGCGGATGTCGTCGGCGAGCCCTTCGTACTCGCCGTTCTCCACGGCATCGGCGACAGCCTGTTTCAAGTTGATCGTGCGACGCGCGTCGATGAGGATCTCGTCCACAATAACCGCTCCTTGGAGATAATCATCACGCCCTGCAAGGCCGAGCCCAGCCGGAATTATAGGAGCAGACATCGGCGTGTCAACAAGAGCGCCACGCGGCTTCGAGGATCTCTTTGCCTTGTAAGCTGTTGGAAAAATTGGCAAAATAAGATACGAGAGAAGCGCAGGGTAGTTGAGCCATGCCACTTTTCCAGGCGCGCGGCCGTTGGCTTTGTGTCCGGTTGGCGGTAAGATCGGTTTTACTCGAAGGAGCTTTTGAACGTGAAAGCCGCTCGTTTTTCGATTGCGTTGGCGTTGTTGACCGCGGCGGTTCCGGTATTCGCTCTCGATCTCTCCGAGAACCCGGAGCGCTCGTTCCTCTTCGCCTTCGAGCTGGGGGCCGGTTTGGAGCTGGACGAGAGCGCGCGTAGACCCCTGGACGAGATGACCGGAGGGCATCCCGAGGCGTACGAGATCGAGTCGTTTCTCTTCGGGCTCTACGGCGCCTACCGCTTCGACGAGGTGTTCGGGCTGGAGGGCGGCTGGCACCAGCAGCGCCACGATGCGGCCGGCGAGTGGGGAACCTGCTGGTACCAGATCGGCCACCTGGCGCTGCGGCTGGCGCTGCCGACCGCGACCCGGCAGACTCCGGTCTTCCTGCTCGGCCCGGCGTTGGGCGGCTTCTTCTTCGGATCGGCCTCGCCCTACCACGAGGAGGAGAACGGCGCCTTCGTCCTGGGCGGCATCGCCGGGGCGCGCCTCGAGCACGAGCTGTCGCTGGGCGTGGTCGCGGAGCTGTCGGTCGCCTATCTGCCGCTCTATCGCTTCGACATGGGCGGCGAGCTGAGTCTCAACGAGCACTACTGGGTGGACGGAGAGGAGCAGGTGGAGACCGTGGGCATCAAGGACTTCGGCTCCGGTCGGGTGGTGCACGAGCTGTGGATCCAGCTCGGACTGCAGTTCGAGTGGACCTTCCGTTGAGCCGGGCCGGGATCGCCGCGGCGGGGCCTGTTTACCGTTTTTCGAAAAGACGTATTCTGTTAAGCTACGATCTTCTCGAAAGGGCGCGGACGAGGCCGGGCCGCGGGCGAGACGGAGTGTGGCGGAATCCCGGCGCTACGCAAAGGACAGTCGATCCGGCATGAGTGATTCCGAAAACCAGACCAATCAGACACCCGACGATGAGGCCAGAGAGGTGGAGGTCAACGTCTTCGGGCGCACCGACGTGGGTCTGGTGCGCGATCACAACGAGGACAACTTCCTGATCGCCGACCTGACGCGGGGCAATCGCAGCATCAAGCCGGAGGTCAGGACCCACACCGTGGGAGATCGCGGCTCTCTGTTCGTCGTCTGTGACGGGATGGGCGGCGCCGCGGCCGGCGAGGTTGCCAGTCGGATCGGTGTCGACACGATTTGCGAGATGATGCAGGTCTCGGAACCGCCGGCCGACGACCGCGAGCTGGCCCGTCGCCTCGAGGGGGCTATCCGCGAGGCCGGCACCCGCATCTACACCGCGGCGAGGCTGAATCGCGGGCAGCGCGGGATGGGAACGACCGCGACCGCGGCCGTGCTGGTCGGCGATCGACTGGTGATCGGCCAGGTCGGCGACTCGAGAGCATACGTGATTCGTGGCGGCGAGATGGTGCAGGTGACCAAGGACCAGTCGCTCGTGCAGCAGCTGATCGACGCCAACCAGCTGACCGAGGAGGAGGCCAAGAACTTCGAGCGCAGCAACATCATCTTGCAGGCGCTGGGGACCAACGAGGAGGTGCACGTCGACGTGACCTCGGTGGAGCTGAAGCGCGGCGACACCCTGGTGATGTGCAGCGACGGGCTCTCCGGGCTGGTCGAGCCCGAGCCGATCCGCGACGCCGTGCTGGAGAACGAAGACCCGATGGAGGCCTGTCGCCGCCTGACCGAGATGGCCTGCGAAAAGGGCGGCGACGACAACATCACGGTCGTGGTCGCTCGTTTCGGCGGCGAGGGCCTGGCCGAGCCTACGTCCGGGGACGTGCTGGCCTACGAGAAGTACGACTACCCCAAGGCCGGAGAGGTGACCGCCCGGACTCCGATGCCGCGTCCGCCGGAAGAGGACGAGCAGGCCGAGAAGCAGCCGGAACGGGTGGGTTCCCCGGCCGAGGAGAAGGCCGCCGCCGGAGCATCCAAGGCGGACGACGCGGAGCCGAAGACGGCCGCGGGCAGTGAGCGCGCCGCGGAGCGGAAGGCCGAGGACGACGAGGGAGCCCGGGCCGAGCGGGAGAGATCCGGCGGCAAGGGGCGGTCGGTCGCGATCGTTGTGGTGCTGGTGCTGATTGCGGGCGCCGGGCTCGCGGCGGCCTACCTCTCCGGAGCGCTGGATGGCGGCGGGAGCGACGGCGAGGTGCGGGATCTGAGCAGTGAGCCGACCGCCTCGGGACCGGCGGCCGAGGACGAGCCCGCCGCCGGGGACGAGCAGGGCTCCGAGGGCGACAGGGATGCTCCGCACCTGTCTCCGGTCGACGCCGAGCTGCTCACTCCGGACGGAGAGACGAAGCCGGAGCCCGAACCGGAGCCCGAGCTTGAGCCCGAGCCGGAGCCCGAGCCGGAATCCGCGGGCGGAGTCGAAGCGTCGGATGGAGAGGAGCTGCCGCCCGAGACTCCGGCTGCGAAAAAGGAGGGATCCGAGCGGCCGGCCGAAACGTCCACACAGAAAGCGAGCGAGCCAGAGGCGGACGAGAAGAAGGCCAAGAAGAAGAAAGGCAAGAAGAAGAACGAGTCGCAGCAGACCGGGCAAGGAGCCGGGAAGAAGCCCGGTGGGAAGAAGGACTCCGAGGTCCCGGACAACCCGTATGGATGAGAGTAGATGATTCGAGTCCAGCATCTGCGCGGAGCGCACCAGGGGAAGGTGGAGTCGTTCGAGGGGACGGTGGTGCGGATCGGACGTCGTCCCGAGTGCGACGTGCGGCTCGATCCGAAGCGCGATCGGAGCGCTTCGGGCATCCACGCGGAGCTGCGATGCGAGGACGGGCGCTGGTTCTACGTGGACTGCGACAGCTCCAACGGATCGTTCTCCGGGGGGCGCCGTGTGGATCGAGTCGAGATTCGCGGTGGGGAAAAGATCGAGATCGGGCGCGGCGGTCCCTTGCTGAGCTTCGAGGTGGACGGCGAGACTTCGGCTGCCACCGAGGCGGTTCCTTCGGCTGCCGCGCAGTCCGGCGGGGCCTCGCCCTCGCCCGGCAACAAGACGGTCGCGATGATGATCCAGGCAGCGCTGGCCAGGAGCCGCGACCAGCACACGGGCAAGGTTCCGACCGCGACGTTCGTCCGCCAGGTCGCCTCCGAGGCGGTGCGCCACAGCTCGCGCACCTTCAAGGTGGTGGTCGTGCTGATCGTCGTCGGCCTCGGAGCAGCCGTTGCCTTTCTCGTGGTGGAGCTGCAGAGCACCAAGCAGAAGCTCGACGACATGAACGTCTCCAAGCTGGGTCCGGCGGAGATCGGGGAGTTCATCGCCGACAACTACGGCCCGGCGGTCTACCTGCTGGTCTACCGCACGCGGCTGGGCTACGAGCAGGGCTACTGCACCGGTTTCGCCGTGGGCGCCGATCGACTGCTGACCAACGCGCACTGCGTGGCGCAGATGGAGTCTTTGGCCCTAGAGGGAGCGAGCTTTTTCGCGATGCGGAGCTCGGCCGGAGGCGAGCGGCTCCCGGTCGTGAGCTGGTCCAAGCACCCGGGCTACGACGCCTCCTCTCCGCGACCGACGGCGGACGCCGGAGTGCTGCGCGTCAGCGGAACGATGCCGGTCGTGGTCAGCCTGGCGGAGGATCGGCACCTCGCGGAGCTGCGGTCCGGATCGCAGATTTTCGTCATCGGTTTTCCCGGCGACCTGAGCGATGTCCGCTCGCCGGTGGCCACGCTGACCGAGGGAGTCGTCGGCAGGCTGACGGGGCTGAACGGGCAGGCGGGAACGCCCCAGACACGTTTCTTGCTCCAGTACTCGGCGTTCACCAGCAAGGGCACCAGCGGCAGCCCGGTCTTCGACAAGCACGGGCGGGTGGTGGCGGTCAACTCGGGTTACTACCAGGGCGAGTCGAGCGTGCGGATCGAGGATCCGGCCACGGGTCGAATCGAGGATGCCAAGGTCTCGCGGGACCTGTCCGGGTACTCGTTCGGTATTCGCATCGATCTGGCCAGGCAGGTGTTGCAGTGAGGTTCTGCGAGAGGCCCGGAGCGGAAAGGAGCTGACGTGTCCGACGAGATCCTGTGCCCGAAATGCAATGCGGCCAATCCGCGGGGCACCGCCTACTGCGGCAAGTGCGGGGCGAGCATGGAGGCGGTCGCCGGCAACGGCGGCGAGGAGGCGGATCCGCTGCTCGGGCAGATGGTCGGGGACCGCTTCAAGGTCAAGCGCAAGATCGGCGAAGGCGGGATGGGCATCGTCTACGAGGCCGATCAGATCGCCATCGATCGGATCGTGGCGCTCAAGGTGCTGCATCCCAACCTCAGCGACGGCACTGTCTACGCGCGTTTCCGCAACGAGGCGGCGGCGTCGAGCCGACTCGGTCATCCCAACACGATCACGGTCTTCGACTTCGGCAAGACCGAGCAGGGATCGCTGTACATCGCGATGGAGTTCGTCTCCGGCAAGAGCCTCGACGACGAGATTGAGGACAACGGGGCGCTGGACTGGCGCCGCACCTGCCGGATCGGCATGCAGATCTGCGGTTCTTTGCAGGAGGCCCACGACAACGGGATCATCCACCGCGATCTCAAGCCGGAGAACGTGATGCTCTGCGAGCGCGGGGGCGAGGTCGACGTGGCCAAGGTGCTCGACTTCGGGATCGCCAAGATCCTGGAGGACGAGGGGCAGGACCAGCGCAAGGCGCTGACCAAGACCGGGATGGTCTTCGGCACTCCCCAGTACATGTCGCCCGAGCAGATTCGCGGCGAGAAGGTGGACGCGCGCTCCGACATCTACTCCATGGGCGTTATCCTCTACCAGATGCTGGCCGGGCGCCTGCCGTTCACCTCGGAGACGCCGATGGGGATGCTGACCAAGCACCTGATGGACACCCCGCCCAAGTTCGAGGAGATGGACTCCTCGCTCGAGGTTCCCGAGGAGCTGGAGCGGCTGGTGATGGAAGCGCTGGCCAAGGACGCCGCGGACCGGCCCGCCACGATGCGCGAGCTGGGGGAGCGGATGGAGTCGGTGCTGGCGACCGCGGGCGGAACCGCTGTCGCGGCGGGCGCGACCCAGGCCGGCGCCGCGGTTTCGGGCGGCTCTCCTCCCACTCGGGCCTCGTCGGCGCGCACGGCCGGGACGCCCGGCTCCGGGCTGCCCGAGACGGTGGTTCCGGACGAGCCGATCGCGCCGGGAACGGCGGCCGGGGCCGGATCGGGCAAGGGCAAGGGGCTGATCGTCGGGATATCGATCGGCGCGCTGGTGTTGCTGCTCGCCGGCGGAGCGGCTGCCTGGTACTTCGTCTGGGGGCCGGGCGCGGGTGGTGATCGAGAAGTCGGACAACAGCAGCTGGCCCAGGACGCTGGCCAGGGCACGGCGCAGCAGCTGGCGCAGGTGGGACAGAGCCCGCCGCCGGTCGGACCGCAGGCGGGGGGCGGACCCGCGGCTGGCGACCAGCAGGCGAGCGGGGGCTCTGCCGACGCGGGCCAGGCGTTGCCGCCCCTGCCGGCCGTGCCCGAGGACGACGAGGAAGAGAAAGACGAGGAAAAGGACGAGAAAAAAAAGAAGTCGGGCGGCAAGGGCGGCTCCAAGAAGACGAATGCTCCCTGCCGCGTCTCGGCGTCCAAGGACCTGGTGGCCGGCGCGGTGTTGGCCAACCTCAAGCGGATGGAGGGCGCGATCAAGCGCTGCGCCAAGACCAACGGCGACCATCGCACGGTCTTCTCGTTCCGGGTTCCGAGCGGAGGGGATCACCTCGAGAGGATCAAGGTCGTAGAGTCTGCGGGAATGGACACCTGTCTGCAGCGGATTCTCGACAGCAAGCTGGCGGTCACCGACAAGGGGAGCCGTTCGGGCAAGGCCAGCTTCGATATCGAAAAGAGCAGCGGTACGATCGACAGCTGCAAGATCCAAGTCAGTGCGAGCAAGTCGTTGGCCAAGGTGAAGCCCGTGTTCCCGGGCAAGAAGAAGCCCGAGAAGAAGAAGCCCGAGAAGAAGAAGGGGAAAAGCGGTCTCAAGATCATAAAAAAACCGTAGCCCGGGCTGAGGGGGGTATTTGTCCAGGCTGGGAGCCGCGCGGCGGAGGCCGCCGGAGACGAGAGGCTCGAGTACGATGGCGAAACTGGTGATTTTCGGGAGCGACGGCAGGCGCGAGGAAGAGTTGGTCGAGCACAACACGCTCGGCCGCCTACCGCAGAACCGGATTCAGGTGTTGGATCGCATCGTGTCCAAGGAGCACGCCTTGATCTTCATAGACAAGGAGCGCGGCTTCGTTTTCAGGGATCTGGGCAGCCTCAACGGCAGCTACGTCAACAAGCAGCGCGTCGAGAACGAGGTCGCGCTGCAGGACGGGGACGAGATCCAGCTGGGCAACACGCGTTGCATGTTTCTCTCCGAGACCGCGGGCTCGTCCGTGGCGCGGCAGGTGGTCGATGTCTCCGAGGGTGAGCTGGAGAGCCATATCCGTTCAAAGCTCGCGCCTACCCAGGACCGCTTCATGCCCGAGGGAGAGGTGACCGACGAGAAGGTTCTGCGCGCCGACTACGAGAAGCTGCGCATGACCTACGAGCTGCAGCGTGAGATCGGGTTGGAGCTGAGCCTCGACCAGATTCTGCAGAAGATCCTGGACGCCACCTTCCGCTTTCTCAACTGCGATCGGGGCGTGGTGCTGATGAACGACGAGACCGGCGAGTTGAAGCCGCGCGCCTTCAAGTCCAGGAAGGAAGAGGAGAGCATCACGATCTCCTCCACGCTGGTCAGCCAGGTGAAGGAGGAGAAGGCCGGGATTCTCTCCTCCGACGCGCAGATGGACAACCGCTTCAAGCAGGCCAAGTCGATTATCATGCAGGGGATCCGCTCCTCGATGGCGGTCCCGATCCTGCACATCGACGAGCTTTTGGGCATCATCATCGTCGACTCCTCGGTGGCGGTGAACGCCTACTCCGAGAAGGACCTGGCGCTTTTTTCGAACATCGCCAACCAGACCGCGCAGTTCATCAAGAACGCCGACATGGCCAAGAAGATCGAAGAAGATGCCGTGGCGCGCGAGCGGTTCCAGCGCCTGCTCTCGCCCGACCTGGCCGAGCTGGTCGTCTCCGGCGAGTTGAAGGTGGAGAAGGGCGGCGAGAACAGGATCGGGACCGTGCTGTTCGCAGACATTCGTGGATTCACCGCGATGAGCGAGGACATGGAGGCCTCCGAGGTGCTGCAGATGCTCAACGAGTACTTCGAGGTGATGGTGGAGATATCGTTCAAGCACGAGGGCACGGTCGACAAGTTCGTCGGCGATGAGATCATGGTGCTGTGGGGGGCGCCGGTGGTGCATGAGGACGATCCGGCGCGCGCCGTGCGGGCCGGGCTGGACATGCAGGCGGCGCTGGTCGAGTTCAATCAACACCGGGAGTCGGAAGGGCAAGAGCCGATCCAGATCGGGATCGGGATCAACAGCGGCGAGCTGGTCGCCGGCTACATCGGCTCGACGCGCACGATGAGCTACTCGGTGATCGGAGACACGGTCAACACCGCGGCGCGGCTCTGCACCGCGGCCAAGCCCGGCCAGATCATCATCAGCGAGAACACCTACGCGCACGTCAAGGACGATTTCGATTTCCAGGAGCTCGAGCCGGTGCGCGCCAAGGGCAAGTCCAAGCCGCTCGAAGTCTTCCACGTGCTGGGGTTCAAGTCGATCACCGGCGACGACCACACCAGGCCGCACCGGATCTCGCCGAGAGACCGAGGAGAGCCTTGACGCACCGCGGCCGGGGAGATATCTGTAAGCTCGATGAGCGGGATTAACTCAGTGGTAGAGTGCTAGCTTCCCAAGCTGGAAGTCGCGGGTTCAAATCCCGTATCCCGCTCCCAATCATTCCTGTCCGTGGCAGCCCGGGATTTGTCCGTTGACCGTACTTTGGAGCTCTGGCACTCCGGTTTCAAATCCCGTATCCCGCTCCCAATCATTCCTGTCCGTGGCAGCCCGGGATTTGTCCTTCTTTATCAGGATTTTATTGCATCCATTAAAAACAATAGTAATCCTCTTATTGATGGGAAAGAAGGAAAGAAATCTCTGGAAATTATCTTAATGGCTTATCAGTCCCAAAAGGAAAATAAGCCAATTATTTATCAAAAAGATTTAAAAATAAGCACAACTGATTTTATTGGCATGCTGGATAACTAATTAA
>JAWOBP010000065.1:0-16381 GCA_046484285.1 Polyangia bacterium | reverse complement strand
GTTAAAGTAATTTGAATAACCGGGAAGGGTGAGAGGATGAAAAATTATAAATCTAATTATGTTATATTTATATTGTTTTTGTTTATAATGTTATCTGCTAGTATTCGAGCAGAAGTTGATATATCAGAACTGGATATGGAACCTGTGGCAGAAAATCGATATCTCGAATTATATATAAATACAGGAGGACGTGGAGCACACCAAGGTGTTCTGCCCGCTGCCGCAGCTGGCCGCGGCGCAGCACTGCTCGGATATCGGCGACCAGCAGCAGCAGAACCTCAACGACGATTTCGGCTGGTACTACTGCGAGAACACCGACACGGAGAACTTCAACGAGGCGTGCGACGACGATCTGGATAACGACGGCGACGGACTGTACGACTGCGAGGACGACGACTGCTCCGGGTGTCCCGTCTGCGGCGGCAGCGGAATGGGCTGCGAGCAGACCTGCAAGTACGTGGTGCAGCTGACCGAGGAGGCGCGCAACAAGGTCCAGAACCAGAGCCTCTCGGTGCAGTGCATCCAGCAGTTCTCCTTCGAGGATCCCAACTGTCGGGAGAACACGTCACAGGCCTGCAACGACGGTCTCGACAACGACGGCAACGGCATCTGGGATTGCAGCGACGAGCTCGGCGACGACGCCGAGCGGCCGCACATGGCCGACCCCAACTGCTGTCCGATGCACGTCGGCGACGACAACCGGTGCGTGATCGAGGACGAGGCGCTGGACCTGTGCGAGATGACCAAGGCCAACCCGTCGGACGCCTGCGTGGCCCACGCCCAGAAGCTGGAGTGCGAGCTGTAGGCGCTCGCCACCGGTCGTTCAGTTTCCCATCGAGCGGATGAATCCCAAAAGCGCGGCGTGGAAGGCGTCCGGGCGGTCGATGTAGCAGGCGTGACCGGCGCCGGAGAGCACGACCTTGCGCGCCCCGGAGACCGCGGCGATCAGGCGGTTGGCCTGCGCGGCCGGGAAGACGTCGTCCTTCTCTCCCCACACCGCCAGCAGCGGAAGCTCGAGCTCGCGCAGCCGCGGGGCGTGCTCGACGGTGCCGGCCGGCGCCACGGCCACCAGCCCTGCCACCAGCTCCGGGTGGGACTCGACGAGCGGGTAGGCGTAGCGACCGCTCATCGAGGGAGCGACCACCACCGGCTTGCCGATCTGCAGCTTCGGGATCAGGCCGGCCAGGAACTCGCGGGCATCTGCCTTGGACTTCTCCGAATCCCCGTGGCCGGGCAGGTCGATCGCCACGGCGCGATGTCCCGCCGAGGCCAGGGCGTCGAGCGTGCCCAGCTCCACCCACCTGGAGGCGTCGAAGCGGGCGCCGTGCAGCAGCAGCACGGACTGGCCGCTGCGCGATCCGGCCTCGATTGCGTGTACCTCGCCGCCGGCGTGCTTGATTCGCCGGTGGGAAGGGGAAGGGGACCGAGGAGTCTCGCCGGGAGCCTTCTCTGTCGGCTCCGCGACCGGCTCGCGCTCTGCCGGGCTTTCTTCGGCTTCGTTTTTCTCGGCCTCATCCACCACGGCGCGGTGCTTTTCCGAGTAGGAACGCTTCTCGTCGGTGTCGGTGTCGGGCTTGTCGTCCGAGCAGGCCGCGGCCAGCAGCGCCAACGCAAAGAGGCGCAACGCGCGTGCGACAAGAGCGCTTTTATGGAGCCAAAGAGGAGCCATCTTTTTCTACTCTCGCCAACTGCAGGAAAGATAGCACGTCAGATGAGCGGGTAAAACGGAGCGTCGAACTTGTCGCCGGCGGCATTGGCAGTTTTCAGGCCTGGCCCACGTGCTAGAATCCAGCCCGATGGCCGAGGCGATTCGCATCAAGCTGGACGATCCCGGGATCACCTCGGAGGACGAGCGCGCCGTGCTCGAGGTCCTGCGCTCGGGACAGATCGTCGCCGGGCCGCGGGTCAGGGAGCTGGAGCGCGCGCTGGCTGTTCGCACCGGGCGAGCCCGCGCGGTGGCTGTCTCATCCGGAACGGTCGCGCTCTATGCGGCGATGGAGGCGCTCGGCATCGGCCCGGGCAGCACGGTGGTGGTGCCGGCGCTGACCTTTCCAGCGCCGGCGGTGGTGGCCTCCTACCTCGGGGCTCGCGTCACGACATGCGACGTGGATGCGGAGACGTTGAACATTTCGCCCGCGACGCTGGCCCCGCTGCTCCACGAGCGGATCTCGCTGGTGGTCGCGATCGATCAATTCGGCAACCCGGCTCCGGTTCCGGAGCTGGAGGAGCTGCTGCGCCCGCTGCGGGTGCCGGTGCTGGTGGACGGGGCGTGCTCGTTGGGCTCGAGCCTCGGCGGACGGCCGTGCGGCGGATTCGGCGAGGCGGCGATCTTCAGCTTCCACCCGCGCAAGGTGATCACCACCGGCGAGGGCGGGCTGGTGCTGACCGACGACTCGCGGATCGCCGACCGCGCGCGGACTCTGCGCAACGTGGGGATGGACCGCGGGACCTTCCGCGCGCTGGGGCTCAATTTGCGGCCTTCGGAGCTGGGCGCGGCGCTCGGTCTCTCCCAGTTGCAGAGGCTGGACAGAACGCTCGAGCGCCGGCGGCGGATGGCGCGGCGCTACCGGGAGCGCCTGGGCGCGTTGCGTTTTCAAAAGACGCTCGGCGGCGCCGAGCACAACGTGCAGACAATGGTCGCCGTGCTGCCCGAGGAATTCGAAGAGAGCGCGCGCGACGAGCTGATCGACGCGGCGCGGGAGGCGGGTATCGAGATCGGAATCGCCAGCTACTCGATCGGCGAGCTGGGCTGGCTCGCGGAACGGCTCGAGGTGGACGGCGACGCTCTGCCGGGAGCGCGGGCGGCGCACCGGCGCGGGATCGCGCTTCCGCTGCACGCCGCGATCGGCGAGGCCGAGGTGGAGGAGGTCTGCGATTTCGTCCGCGAATGGCTGGATTCACGAGGAGGAAAAGCGTGAGCGACGAGGCGCCGCCGGTCGAGATCGAAGGCCTGTCCAAGACGTTTCGCGTGGGCTTTTTGCGCAGGCGGGTCGAGGCGGTCCGCGAGGTCGGCTTTCGGGTTCGCCGCGGGGAGATCTTCGGCCTGCTGGGACCGAACGGGGCGGGCAAGACCACCACGCTCAAGGTGCTGATGGGATTGATCTTCGCCGACAGCGGCACGGCACGGATCGAGGGGATCGACTGCCGGCGTCCGGCCGCGCGGCGCCGGGTCGGGTTCTTGCCCGAGAACCCGTACTTCCACGAGTACCTGACTCCACGCGAGCTGCTGGGCTTCTACGGCCGGCTGGTGCGCCTGCCCGCGGGGCGGATCGCCGCGCAGAGCGAGGAGCTGATCGAGAAAGTCGGGCTGTCCGGCTCGGCGCGCCGGCCGCTGCGCAAGTTCTCCAAGGGGATGCTGCAGCGGATCGGGCTGGCGCAGGCGCTGATCGGCGATCCCAACCTGCTGGTGCTCGACGAGCCGATGAGCGGGCTGGACCCGATCGGCCGCAAGCAGGTCGCCGACCTGATCGAGCAGCTCAACCGCGCCGGGATGACCGTGATCTTCTCCTCGCACATCCTCTCGGACGTGGAGAGGCTCTGCGATCGGGTGGTGATCCTGCGCGACGGCCGCAAGGTAGCCGAGGGGGATCTCGACGAGCTGGTCGGCGAGCAAAGCGGCGTGGAGTCGCTGGAGTCCCTCTTCATCCGCGAGGCCGTCGACAGGCCGGACGGAGAAAAGGCCGGCTGAACCGGGATTCGGCCAGTTGAATAGTATAGTATTATTGTAACCGTCATAATTATTGTGTTGACTATCCGGGATCCCGGATCTTATCATCCGTATCATGCTCGATGCGGGGGCAATTTCAGTTGACAGGACGGAGCGCGAGGCGGAGCCGGGACGCGCCGATCGCCTGTCGCACCTGGACACACACACACACACACGAGCTCCGACACTGAGCTGACCGACAGAGCGGCGTTGGCCAGGCTGCGCGGGCTGGGCCTGCGCGAGAGCCAGGCGCGCTTCGCCCTGCACATCGCGAAGCAGGGCTTTCCCGACCACCAGCGCCTGGCCGGCGCCGAGGGGATCTCCTACGCGGCGGTGGTCGGCAGGCTGGGCCGCATGCGCCGCTGCCTGGGCCTGGAGAACTCGTTTCAGCTGATGGTGCTGATCGCCGGCACGGCGGCCGGCGTGCACGGTGACCCCGGATGGGCCGAGGTCACGAAATTCTTTTCCCCGAATCGAGGCGATCGGGGGTACAATCAAGAAGAAGGAAAGATGAAGAAGCTGACGACGACAATCGCGACCGCCCTGGCCGCGCTGCTCCTGGCGACCGGTGTCTGGGCGGGGGAGAGCGACTTGGACTACGACCACATTTCTCGCCCGGAAGACGGCTACTACGTCTTTTGGGACGAGGAGGAGCTGAACGCCTTTCTCGACGAGCTCGCCGAGGCAAAAGCAGTGGCGGAATACGAAGACAAGATTTACGGGGAGACCAGGGCTTGCTGGGCCCTACGGCCAGTGGTGGACTATGTATGGACAATGCATAACGAAGGAGAAGAAAACCAGTATTGGAATGTTACGACCTATGTGACATGGGACAGTCTATTGCAAGAGTACCAAGTCCACGAAGGGGTCACTGGTACAGCTATGTGGGACAATGTTGACCAAATACAAGTGCGCTGGAGAGACAACGACGCCGGTTGGTACTGCGACTATTGCGACGACTTTTCTTGGAACGCTTGGTACAAGAAAGGCTCCATATGGCGAACAATGGATTCCACCAATTGCTTTCATTTTGGTGGAGCCGTATACTACCGCGGCTCGGAAACGAGTGACTATGACGATTACGACATGTCAAGAGGACGGTTCGCAAAATTCTCTTGCAGTGCCGTTTCTTCGTACTTGGCTTTGGCCTATTGAAGATAGGCACTAGCCCGGTCTTGTTTTTATGAGGCCGGGCGGAAGCCATCACTTCGTCTCATCCTTGGGACTTGAGCTCCGACAAGAACTGCGGTGGATGTGGGCCGTGTCATCATGTATTTACTTGGTTGTAGTTCAAGCAGGTAGGAAATCCTAAACTTGGGGCCATGTCTATTGACATACACAGTACTTGGAATTATCATTATCCAAGTATGCGTGTCCACGAAAGGAGCCATTGAATGAGAAAGGCAAGACTTCTGGTCGCAGTCCTTGCCATCGCGGCAGCCTGGGCGTGCAGCTCTGCCGGGAGCAACAAGAAGCCGAGCGCCTCTTCGGATACCGACGCCGACTCGGACTCTGATACTGATGCGGATTCTGATACCGACACGGACACCGAGACGGAAACAGAAACTGTAACAGAGGGAGAATGGTGCGACAACGAGATGGGTCTTTGCTGGCAGAATCCGGCCGTCTTGCATCTGGGGCTCAACTGGTACGAGGCGGCCGGTGCGCCTCACACCACGCTGAACCCGGAGGGCGCGGTCGACTACTGCGAAGACCTGGTCTGGGGCGGCCACTCCGACTGGCGGCTGCCGCAGATCGACGAGCTGAGCGGGCTGATTCGCGGCTGCGAGGCTGGCGGCGTCGCCGGCGAGGACACCCGCTCCGAGTGCGGTGTCGTCGACCCGGATTGCCTGGACTACACCTGCAAGCAAGACGACCCGAATTGCGAAGCTTGTCCCAACCTCGAGGGGCCGGACGACGATCCGCCAGGATGCTTCTGGGAGCCCGACCTCGAAGGGCCTTGCGCAGTGAACAAGCCCTACTGGTCGGTGTCTCCCTACACCCGCGACCCGGACTACGCTTGGATGGTCTACTTCCCGGCCGCGGCGGTGAGAGACGGCAAGCTGACGGAGAAGGGATTGGTCCGCTGCGTGCGGGAAGTCGAAGGCCCCGAATAACGATAGATTAGGAGACCAGAGATGAAAAAAGCGGCCTGGATAATAGTAGCGCTGACAGCGGCGCTCGCGGTCGGAACGACCGGATGCGGAGACGACGGTTCCACCGGCGGCGGGGACGCGGACAGCGACACGGACTCCGATTCCGACGGGGATGCGGATTCGGACGCTGATACCGACACGAACTCCGACATGGATACAGACACCGATGCTGATACGGATGTCACCTGGGTTTCCATTCCGGGCGGTGTTTTCCAGATGGGCTCGACCGAGGGCAATTCCAATGAGACCCCGGTGCACGAGGTGACGGTTCCCGGCTTCGAGATGACGAAGACCGAGGTGACGGTTTCGCAGTACGCCGAGTGCGTGGCTGCGAGCGTGTGCAGCGAGCCGGACACCGGCTCGGATTGCAACTGGAACGAGAGCGGTTACGAGGATCACCCGGTCAACTGCGTGGACTGGAATCAGGCCGTGGCCTTTTGCGAATGGGTCGGAGGGCGTCTGCCGAGCGAGGCCGAGTGGGAGTACGCGGCGCGGGGCGGAGGCCAGGACATCACCTACCCGTGGGGAGACGAGACCGCGACGTGCGACTACGCGGTGATGTACGATGGAGGGAATGGATGCGGCACTGGTCGGACCTGGTCGGTCTGCTCAAAGACGGCTGGCAACACGGACCAGGGACTGTGCGATATGGCGGGCAACGTGTGGGAGTGGGTGCAGGACTGGTACCACTCGGACTACACGGGAGCACCGACGGACGGCAGCGCCTGGGAGGACAGCGGCTCGTCCCGGGTCTTACGGGGCGGCGGCTTCGACTTCGTTGCCGTCTACCTTCGCGCTGCCGTCCGCGACGGCGGCTACCCGTCGGCCCAGACCGGCGTCTTGGGTTGTCGCTGCGCCAGATGACGATGATCTGTCCACGGGAGGTCGGATCGGCCGGCTTTCTGCCGGCCGGCGAGGAGCGAGGAGGAGAGGTCGGGCGAGAGGCTCCATCGGCGGAGAGGTAGCGGAGCCAATGGAGAGAGCCCGACCCGACGACGAAGTCCGAGAAAAGTGGGACGGTCTTCAGAAGTGAAGCAAACGGACGGCTAGCGACATGAAGCAGGGGCTTGCGCCGGGGTAGTCGCAACGTCAGCGGCTTCGCTTCAGAACCAGCACCCTCGGCTGGGGTTCGGCCGCTTCGTCTGGTGCTGGAGTGCCGTCCTGACGAACGGGGAGTGGATCGCCTTCGCGAACGCCCCTGGCGGGTCGTTGCCGAGCTGCAGCACCAGGTGCACGTGCGTGGACATCAGGCAGTACGCGATGACGCGCGAATCGTGCCGCTCGGCCGCCGTCGAGAACGGCCTGCTGCTCAGATCGGACCTGCACACCCTCTTCGACCGCGGCTACGTCACCGTCGATCCCGAGCTGCGCCTGCTGGTCAGCAACAGGATCAAAGAGGAGTTCGAAAACGGCCGCGACTACTACGCCCTCCACGGCCGGGAGCTGAACGCCCCGCGCAACCCGGGCTGGAGACCGGCGGCGAGGAACCTGGAGTGGCACAACGAGGGCGTCTACCTGGGGTGACGAGCAGCCGGATGCAGCGGCCACTGGGCCGTGCGCTTCTCGAGGCGAGGAGGCAGCGGGTGATCACCTCACGCCCCACGCTTTGGCGTTGCCGAGCTTCTTGGAGTCGAGCTTCTGCAGGGCCATGGTGGTCTCCTCACGTTGGCGTCGCGTCATCGATCAAAGGTCGAGCGGAGAGCTCCCAGGTCGAAGGCGTCGGGTTTCCAATCGCCCAGCCACGCGCCGAGGTCCACGGCGTCGTCGCCGTAGATGTCCTCGCCCGTCTCCACGTAGTGGACCATGCGCTGGTATCCCGGATCCCCGCCGCAGTCCTCCGGCGGGCATGCGCGCTCGCCGGCCAGGAGGCGTCGCCTGAAGGTGCTCTCGTCCGAGAGGACCTGGCGGAGCTTCACCTCGTGGACCCAGTCGTCGCCGAAGTCGTACACGTACTCGCACCACTCGACCCGGGCCTTGCCGGAGAAGTAGGTGTTGAGCTTGACCGTTCGACCATCCGGCGTCGGGCGGTCGTACTCTTCACCGCCCGGGAGCCCGGCGATGGGGCGGCCGTTGAACGTCGGCAACCTGAACTCGTGGAGGTGGTAGTTCTGCCAGCCGAAGCTCTCCTGGATCGCCTTGTGGAGGTCGGCGAAGGTCGAGATCGTGCGGAGCAGGAAGCGCCGCCAGATGAGGGGCTGAATCTCTGTGAGCGCGACCTCGAACTCGTAGTAGCGTGGCATCGGGGTCTCCTTCCTGCGTCATCGTGTGCGGCTCTCTGATTCGAGCCAGGGAACCGTTTTCTACGTAATATCCGTGGCGGTTACAAGCCTGGATGGCGGACATCGGATGGTGTCCGCAGGCTGACGTTCCCGCTCAGCGCCCTCCGGCGCCAGCCGGTCGCGCGGATGACTCCACCTCCGCCGAAGGAGGAGCCGAGGCGCCGGCCCGCGCGCGCGCGTGGCCGGATGCTCGCGCTCGCCCACGATCTGCAGGACAAGCTCGACTGCGGCGAGCACGAGGACCAGGCGGCAGCCGCTCGAGCGCTCGGGCTCACCAGATCCAGGCTCACGCGACTGCTCGACCTCGCGCTCCTGGCCCCCGACATTCAGAAGGAGGTCCTCTTTCTCGAGGCCGTGGACGGGAAGGAGCCGGTCACCGAGCGGACCCTGCGGGAGATCGTGCGACACTCGAGCTGGGCCGAGCAGCGGTGAGCGTGGAAGGCGATCGGCCGTCTGCACCGAAAAGGACTGCAATATCGACATGTTGATAGCAGACTCATCGCTCAATCCATGCGCCACGCCGTGGCGCATAGATGGCGCTTGAGTGTTTCATACGCGATCGGCGACTTGGTAGAACGCGTCTCGTCGGCCCCCATGTTTGGCCAGCAACCCTTCTCTGCACAGGCGTTGAAGGCGGCGCTGGAGGGTGCGGAGCGGGGGCGGTTCGTGAAGGGCCTCGATGATCTGGCTGCTCCTCGCGGCGCCCAGGCGCTCGATGACGTCGAAGATCGCGCGGTCGAGCTCGTCGGGCGGGCGCACCACCAGCCAGGGCAGGCGATCCTCACGGTCCTGGAAGGACTCGAGCCTTTGGTGGAGCTCGCCGAGCGCGCGCGCGATCTCCATCGAGAAGTGCTCGAAGAAGCTGGTCAGGTCGCCCTCTGCGTCTGCGCGGCCGACGATGAGGTTGTCCAGGCGCAGCGCTCGGGCGCCCGGGTCGCTGTCCGCGAGCACGAGCAGGCCGTGGGAGTCGAGGCCGCCGGCACGCAGCTCGTGGTCAATCACCGCATCGACGGCCATGCGTCGAGTCGGGTCGCTGTACAGGATCGACAGGCCCCAGTGGAGCACGGCGGCTCGAAGGAGCGGCTCCTGCACGATCATCTCGTCCTCCTCGATCCATGCGTAGAGCTGCCGCACGGCGGGTGGAACCTCGACGGATCCGCGGTGCACCTCGAGGAGCCTCTCGCGCGGCTGGCCCACGAAGCGGGCCCATGTGCTGGAGCCGCTGTCGACGAAGTCGACATACGTCGCGGCCGTCTCCGCGTTGCTGGTGTCACCGCGCTGCCCGAACTGCCGGGCCGCCTCGCAAAGCACGGCTGCGCGACGGATGAGGTTCGCCGTCGTCCGCATCGCAGGGGGCGGGACGTTGCCGGCGATGACGTGCACCACGTCGTCCAGCGTGACGGCGCTGTAGCCGGCGCGCATGACGAGGTACGCGATGCGGCGCTTGCCCGCGTCGGCCTGGAGGCGCTTCAATCCGAAGTGGGAGAACCGCATGGCGGCGACACGGCCGGCATTTCCGTGGGCCCACGTGAGCCCGCTGACCAGGTCCGGCCGGAGCTCGTAGTGGAGCTCGTCGAACGGGATCCGCTGCGGCCGCTCATGTTCGATGCGCCTGCCCACTACGACCTCCTGGCGCACGCGCGCTCGTTCCGCGCGACGGTGACCCGCCGCCGGGGGAAGGTGCTGGCGCTGAGGCGCGGCTCAGCGGCCCGGGCATGCGTCTCAGCCTTTGACATCATTGGGTTCGCATCAGGATCAGGCAGTGCCTCCAGCCGAGGTGCGGCAAGAAGAGCACGACACCGGCGCTGTGCGATTGGCTCAGCGCCGCTGAGCCTCTCCTCGCCGGCAGCGCGGGGGCGGAGCAGCTCGGCGGTGGAAAGCCTGGTCAGCAGCAGGATGATCGGTCTTGGACATCGCCGTGGCATGTCTCCACCTTCCGGCCGTAGGGGTCGAGCGCCTGCCTGGCCCGGTGCTTCTTCCAGCTCCTGTCGAGGTCCTTGAACTCGGCCTCGGCGATAGCGCCGATCTTCATGAGCGCGAAAAGGGCCGATCGTACAGACACGCGGCGGATGCCCGATCGGGACACTGCTCCACACCGCGGGCACCGCGTCCGGGGCGGGAGGATGCCTCGCGCTTCACGGATGGCACGCCGCTTCTCGGTCATGCGCTCGCAGAAGTCGGCGAGCTCACTCCAGGTCATCGAGCTCGACCAGGCTGTTTTCAGCTCCTCGAGCATCTCCGGGAACCAGACCCGCTGTGCGTCGCCCGACGGCATCAGCCCCAGTCCTCCGGGTCTTGCCTGTACTGCATTCTGTTACCCCTTGGTCTTCTTTGTCTTCTTTGTCTTCTTTGTCTTCTTCTTGGCCGTCGTCTTCTTGGGTGCGGTCTTCTTGGTGGTTGGCTTCTTGCCGGTGGAGGTGCTTGCCGCGCCTTTCTTCGCTGCCGGCTTTCTCGCTGTGGCCTTCTTGGTCGTGGTCTTTTTCGCCGTGCTCTTCTTGTTGGCTGTGCTCTTCTTCTTGGCTGCTGTTTTCTTTGTCGCGGATTTGGCCACGTTCTTCCTCCTGGTCGCCCTGGCAGCCGCCGGCTTTCGGGTCTTCGCCGCGCGCCTCGTTCGCCTTGTGGGCGCAGCCGAGATGGAAGGTGCATCCGCTGACCCTCCATCCAGGTCGATATCGACACCGAAGACCGACGACAGCTCGTCGGCTTCGAGCACGCGACCCTTGCGCGTCTTGCCCGCGCCGGAGGGCTGATCGATGGCGACCTCCACCATCTCGGTCGGGTCGACGCCGCGCAGAGTGAACAGCAGCTCGGGCTCGTGGTCGAGGCGGGCTCCAACGCCATACAGCGTCGCGGCCACGTGCTTGCACATGGTGGCCGAGTCCGGGCACGAGCAGCTCAGCGTTATCTCGCGAGGTGATGGGAACAGCCCCTCGCCCTTGCGGGTGACGATCTCCATCACGCCCTTGGAGAGAGACCCCTGCAGAAGCTCAACCAGCGAATCGATCTGGCCCGCGCACTGCCCCTTGATCTGCGTCCACTTCTTTTTGGGCAGCGGCTTGATCTCGATGTCCACGGTGTACAGGTCCGTTCCGCTGACCAGCGCTCGAACGTGCCCGGCTTCGATCTGCAAGTCGATCACCGATCCGTTCCGAGCGTAGGTTCGCCCGCGGGGAAGACGATTGGAAAAATCGCTGTAGGCCTCGAGGTTCTTGCACCAGGCGTTGCCCCAGAAGGTCGTGGCGATCTTTCGGCCGGCGATCTCGACCGGCGAGACGTGCTGGCCGGCCTTCTTCATCTTGGCGACCTTCTGCGCCGCTCGTCGACGACGTTCGGCGACCGGCACATATGGGGGCCAGTAGCTGTCGTAGTATCTGCCCATGGGCTCACCTCACGGTTCTTCCTCGGTCGGGGGTTCGTCGGTCGTACCTGGTGGAAGCGCCGATACCTTGACCAGGGCCTTTTCGCCGGCCCGGACCCGCCGTTCGAGCTTCTTCAGATCTTCCTCTGGTGGCAGCGCTTCCGGTTGAATTCCCCGCTCGAGCAGTACCGAACGGATGCTCTTGTTGTTCTGGATGTGCTCTGCGGTAATGCAAAACTCGCCCTGGAGATCATCCCTTCGGACATTGTAGTTGGTGATCTCGGTGGCTAGGTTCTTGGCGGTGATGGTGACCGTGGGAAGGAAGTCGGCCAAGGGCCGGTTCTTGGGCACTCCCAGTTGGCTCTTCATCTGGCCGGTGGTCTTGCCGCCAAAAAGCGCTGCGTCGCCCTTGGAGCGGATGCGGCCAAAGCCCCGATCATCAACGCCACGCTCGTAGATGTTCTTTGAAAGCTCTGTCTCGGATTCGCGAAGCTTCTGGCGGGCCTGAAGCCGCTCCTGGAGTTGGATGCGCTCTTCGATGACCTCTTGCTTCCGGGTCTGGATAGCGAAGTAGCTTTGGGCAAATGCGATGGGCTCCTTGCGCGGATCGCCGTTTTGCGCGATGAGGTAGCAGGCGTAGCGGGTGAGCATCACGTCTTCTACTTCACGCTGCCCCCCCTTGCCGATGGTGATCATTTTGCTGACGTCAGCAAAATGATCCGCGATGCTTACCCCTGCGTTTTTACAGGATTCTTTGGCCTTGGAGATGACCTCCTGAAAATTTCGCCACTGGGCGTAACCCAAGACCTTCTGTAGATCGCGAGCAAACCAGTACTCGACATCCTCGCCGGGTATCTCTTGGGCCAGCGCGTCGAGCTGCCCTTGCAATCTTACGATCAACTGTTTTTCCATGAGGCATGCCTCCTTGACCATTTCCCCGGCGCCGGGAACATGATCCAACTGTCTCATTTTTCGACGACTCCACGTCGTCTTTGAAACCGAAGTCTTTCGGCTCCGTCTATCCCTCCACGGCGCTGCTCAGATCGAGCGACACCATCGATATCAGCTCCTCGTTGCTCATCTCCGTCAAGGATGACTCGGCCCCCTGGGAGAGCACCTCGTCCGAGAGCTTCTGCTTGCTCGCGATCAGCTCGTCGATGCGCTCCTCCACCGTGCCCCGGCAGACGAACTTGTGAACCAGCACGTTGTTCTTCTGACCGATGCGGAAGGCGCGATCCGTGGCCTGGTTCTCCACCGCCGGGTTCCACCAGCGGTCGAAGTGGATCACGTGCGAGGCCGCGGTCAGGTTGAGCCCGGTGCCGCCGGCCTTGAGCGAGAGCACCATGAAGGGCACCCGGTCGTCCTCCTGGAAGCTCTCGATCAATCCCTGGCGTTTTTTCACCGGTGTACCGCCGTGCAGCACGAGGCCGCTTCGGCCGAAGACACCGGCCAGGTAGCCCGACAGCGGCTCGGTCATCTCGCGGAACTGGGTGAACACAAGCACCTTGTCCTGCCGGGCAACGATGGGTTCGCACAGCTCGCGCAGGCGGGAGAGCTTGCCGCTGTCCCCGGGCTCGTAGGCACCGTCGCCCAGCCACTGCGACGGGTGGTTGCAGATCTGCTTGAAGCGCATCAGGAAGGCCAGGACCACACCGCGCCGCTCGATACCGTCGAGCTCCTCGATGGTCTTCTTCATCTCGTCGACCGACTGCTGGTACAGGGCGGCCTGGCGCTTGCTGAGCAGGCAGTGAGCGGTGACCTCGGTCTTGTCGGGCAGATCCGCGATGACGTTCTTGTCGGTCTTGAGGCGGCGCAGGATGTAGGGCTGAACCAGCCGGCGCAGCGGGGCATAGCCCTGCTGGCTCTTGGCCATGGACTTGCAGAGCCCGTTGAACGCCTTGGCAGAGCCGAGCAGGCCCGGATTCAAAAAGTCGAAGATGGACCACAGATCGCCGAGCCGGTTCTCGACGGGCGTTCCCGTCAGCGCCAGGCGCCACCTTGCCGGCATGGCCTTGACCGCCTTGGTCTGCTTGGCGCCCGGGTTCTTGATGGCCTGGGCCTCGTCGAGGATCACGTGGCGCCAGGGATACTCCTTCATCCACCCCGTGCGCATGGCCGTGCCGTAGGTCGTGATCACCGCGTCGTGCGCCGCCGCACGCTTCTTCGAGAGCTTCTTCAGCTCGGCCGAGGGAATCTGCGAGGGGTGGGCGATGAGCGTTTTCAATTGGGGGGCAAAGCGCTCGATCTCGAGGCGCCAGTTGTCCACCAGTGAGGCCGGCACCACCAACAGATCGGTGCCCTTGTCTTTGTTGCGTCTGCTCATGTTGAGGACGCCGAGCACCTGGATGGTCTTGCCCAGGCCCATGTCGTCGGCCAGGCAGCCGCCCAGCTCGAGGCCGCGCAGGGTCTGTAGCCACTGGACGCCGTGCTTCTGGTAGGGGCGCAGCTCGGCGTCGAGGCCCGCGTTGGACTCGACATTCGCTCGCAGCTCGGGCGAGCGGAGCGCATCGAGCCTGGAGGAGAGCCACTTTCCGGCGATGACCTCCGACCACTCGGGGCGCGCGTCTTCCATGCCCTCGTCATCACCGTCGAGCCGGGCGCCGGAGAGCATGCGCATGGCCTCGCCGAAGCTGACCCCGCCGGCCTGCGCCTGCCGCTGCACGTCGCGCCACTGGTCGAGAACCTGCGAGAGCTTGTCGCGGTCCACCTCGACCCACTTGCCCTTGATCAGCACCAGGCCGTGGCTGGACGCGAGGATCTCCTCGATCTCCCGCTCGGTGAGCTTCTTGCCGTCCAGGGTGAGGCCCACATCGAAGTCCAGCAGGGCCTCCATGCCCAGCGCCGAGGGCGCCTTGCCGCCCACCGACACGGAGACCTTGGGCCGAGGCCTGTTCCTGGCGCTCCACCAGTCGGGCATGCGCACCACGAGCCCGGCCTGCTCGTACAGGGCGATCTCACACAGGAACCGGTGAGCCTCCTTGGGGGTCCAGGAGAGCGGGTGGTAGATGTCGCCGGCGTCGACCAGCTCGCGGATGAGCTCGCTGTTTTGGGCCGCGCGGGAGAGAGGCGCCAGCAAGGCGAGTAGCTTCTGGCGATTCTTCGCGCCGGCGTAGTCCTTGAGAGCGCGGCCCAGCGGCAGGTGCTGTGGCTTGGCCTGCTTGGACACTCTATGGACGTAGGTGGCGATGAAGGCGAAGGGATACGCGGCGTCGCGCTTGTTCTCGGCGAGGTGGAAGCAGACCCGGCCCACCACGTTCCAGACCGAGCTGTGCTTCTTCAAATACCCCTGGACACCGTCCTTGTAGCCCTTGGCCTCGGTCGACAGGGCAGCGCCAACGTCGGACCAGATGTCGCCGAGGATCGCGGCGTCGAGAAGCTCGGCCCCCTGCATGGGCGGCACGGCCTGGACCAGGGCCGAGATCTCGTCCTCCTCTGGATCGGGAATGACGAGTGATTTGGGATCCGTCGGATCGAGCGCGCCGCACACCCGGCCGACGAAGGCCCGGCCGACATCGCGCCAGTAGGAAAGCGACGGGGGAAGATCGGTCGAAAGCTCTGCCGCGCCGAGGTGCAACACGCCATTTCCGCGACCGGCGCCGAAGGCCTCGATGATCTGCCCGGCAGTCTTGGATGGCAGGAGCGGGCCGTCCTCGGGCGATCCAGGCTGGACGTCGATGCGCCCGCTCGGCGTCAGCCGACAAACGAGGGTCTCGCCGCCGCCCTGGGTGGCGCTATCGAGGGAGAGCTGGCCCATCAGCGGTTAACTCCGCCGCCTTTGGCGTGCTCGTTGACGCGGCTGGAAAAATCCAACGAGCTGGATTTTTCCAGCAACGCGTTCACGCTCGAGTGCGGCCGGCTCTCGGGCACGTCGGGCAGGCCTTTGAGGAAGATGACGTCAGATCGATGGTTCACGTACGCCTCATCTTCTTGACGAGCTTGTTGCGTATTCCGCTGAAAACGATCACTCAATCCGAAGGAAACCGATCACCTATTCCACTCCAAACCGATCACTCATTCCAGTGAAACCGATCACCTCGGCGATCGCGATCACCATCGGAGCGAAGCGACGCTGACCAGTTGTTCGTGCCAGGAGAGATCCCGGCTGTCAAACCGTCTTCTCGAGACGTCTTCCTCCTCTCTCAAGAGCCCGTCCTACCCTCGCCGTTCGACCGCATCGACTTCCCGTTGAGATCGATCCGGTGCGCGTTGGACACCAGGCGGTCGAGGATCGCGTCGGCGAGGGCAGCCGATCGTTCCTCGACCGGCTCGAGGACCTGTTCGACTGAGCGCGCGGGGCACGATCCCCCGGCGCGAGGCCCGGTTGCCCTGTCGCATATAATTCGTTCCTACACCTGTTTGGCCCAATTTTGTTCACCTGTTTTGGCTGGCTCTATGGACGCAAAGGCGGACGAACGACGGCTGTCCATCGACGCCTGTTCGCCTGCGCGCGCGCTTCGGCAGTGGATCGCCGCGCAAGGAATGCACAAAATTCGTCAAATATCAATCAGTGTCGAATTTTATGCTATTCTTTCGAATCTTGATCGAATTTTCAAACCCCGTGTTCAACGGGCGGCGCACCACGCGATCGACCAGGATACCTTCGACCCTCGCCAGGACTGCGTGATCGACATTCCGGGCGAGCAAGCGAAGCCGCACTTTGTTCGCTTCTAACCTCTGGCAAACGTATTTTATTCGAGAGAAGATCCAGAGCGTCGAGTAGCCCCTTGATTCCGGAATTCCCGAGCGGTTCCCCGCCCCGGCCCGGTCCCGCGGGCTCGAAGCCCGCGGCAACGATGCGAGCGGGGCTCGCAAGCCCTGCGGGCTGTCGCAAGGACGGCGAGACCTGATTGTCTCATCCTCCCAGGCCCGGTCCCGCGGGCTC
>JAWOBP010000051.1:0-32171 GCA_046484285.1 Polyangia bacterium | reverse complement strand
CTGGTACGTGGCGGGCATGGGCTGGCAGACCGGGGACGGGCAGAGCGTCTGCCCCACGGGGTGCACGTCGTCCTCCGGAGGCTGGCCGGCGGGCTACGGCGACGACGCCACCTGGAACGTCGATGGCAGGGTGCACGACGGCAGCAGCTACGTCGACGGCCTTCCCGCCGCGGCGCTCCGGGGCGGGTGCCGGGCCAACGAATCCCAGGCCGGCGTGTTCGCGTTGCTCCTGCGCTACGGGCCCTCGCGCTCGGGCAACGACAGCGGCGCTCGCTGTTGCCGCCAGAAGTAGGGATTTGACGATTTGATGTCTTGGGATTTGGAAACAGCGGAGCGGAGTGCTCACCCGACACAGAACTGTTGACGAGGGTCCCTTTCAGTGTATTCTGGTCATGCCCGGTCCGCGAGGGCCGGTGTTTCAAACTTCCCCGCTGTCTCCTCGCGTGATGGCGGGTTTTTTTTTGATGAGCACACCAGATCGCATCATCTGCTTCCTCGACGGATCGAACCTGTTCGGTCACCTGGAGCGGACCTTCGGCTCCGGCAAGGTCCACCTGCCCAACCTCTGCCACCGGCTCGCCGGCCCGACGCGCAAGCTGCTCGAGTGGCGCTTCTACGCCGCGCCCGTGCCGCAGGGCTCGACCGAGGAGGAGCGGAGACGCTACGCGGGCCAGCAGCGGTTTTTCGCGTTCGTCCAGCGCCACCGCAAGGGCGTCCTGCGGCTCGGGCGGTTCCAGAAGGACAGCGACGGTAAGCTCCACTAGAAAGGCGTGGACGTGCTCCTCGCCGTGGATCTGGTCCGGCTCGCCGCCGAGAACAAGTACGACGCCGCGGTGGTTCTGTCGGGCGACGCCGACCTCGTTCCGGCGGTCGAGACCGCGCAGGTGCTTTGCCGCAAGCGTGTGGAGGTCGCTATCCCCGACGTCGAGGCGTACCACCTGCGCCAGTCCGCCGACACCTTCCATGAGATTACAGCGCCTCTCTTCGAGGAGTTCCGCATCCGCTGACTACGCCCGGCCTTCGTTGACTGTTCTGGGACTCTGGGGCTCTACGGTGCGAGTCCTGCCGGGCGTGCGAAACAGTCTTGAAAAAAATTCCTCGTAGAGCAATCATCTCTAGCATGATCAAAAGCTCGTTTCTCTTGCTGGCCGCCTGGGCCTCGCTTTGCGCGTGCGGCGTCGCTCTGGCCGACGACGGTCCCGGCGAGCGGGCCAGGGCCGCGTTCGAGCGGGGCACGGCGGCGTTCGCCGAGGAGCGGTTCGCCGAGGCCGCCGGGGCGTTCCGCGAGGCTCACTCGATAAAGCCCTCCTGGAAGCTTCTGTACAACATCGGCCAGGCCGAGGCCGCGGGCAAGCGGTACGGGCTGGCGCTGGAGGCGTTCGAGCGTTACCTGGTCGAGGGCGGCGACGAGGTCTCCGCGGAGCGGCAGGAGGCGGTGCGCGCCGAGATCGAGCGGCTGCGGGGGCTGGTGGGCTTCCTGAAGGTGAGCGCGCCCGAGGGAGCGACCGTGACCGTGGACGGCGTGGAGCGCGGCCTCGCACCGCTGGCCCGCGAGCTGCCGGTGGCCTCGGTGACGAACCACGAGGTGCGGGCGATACGGGGCGGCGAAGTGACCACCGAGGAGCGCGTCCAGGTCAGCGGCGGGCGCACGGCCGCGGTGGAGCTGGTGCCCGAGGCGTCCGAGCTGCCGTCGGACCTGTCCGACAGGTCCGACAGGTCCGACAGGTCCGACCGAGAGGAGCCCTCCGGTGCTCTGGTGACCGGCGGCTGGGTCGCGCTGGGCGTGGGCGGGGCGCTGCTCGTGGCCGGGGGAGTGGCCGGCGGGCTGGCGCTCAAGGCCGAGGGCGACGTGGAGGACACCTGCCCGGACGGTTGCTACTCGGACGACTACGACCTCGTCGAGAAACGGGACAACCTGGCCTTGACCGCCGACATCCTGATCGGCGTGGGGGCCGCGGCCGCGGCCGCCGGGATCGTGCTGCTGGTGGTGGACGCGACCGGAGACGAATCCGGCGGACCCGAGGTCGCGGTCGCTCCGGGGCCGGGCGGGCTCCTGGTGCGAGGGAGGTTCTGATGGGCGGCGTGACCAACCTCGATGTTCGATCATCCCGCCGTAGGCTCGGCGAAGGCGGACAAGCGTCAATCGTCGTCGTCCTGTCCCTCCTCCTAGCCGGCTGCTCGCTGATGATGGAGGACGTGCCGAACCTGGGCGACCGCACGGACGGCGGGGACGCAGACACGGATACGGACACCGACGCGGACACCGATGCAGACACAGATTCCGATACCGACGCAGACACGGATGCAGACACCGATACCGACACGGATAGTGACACCGATACTGACACGGACACCGACACGGATGCAGACACGGACACCGATACCGACACCGACACGGATCTGCCGCCGGTGATCACCGGCATCGACGGGGACGGCTCCGAGCGGGCGATCAACGGCGACACCACCGGCGTGGTCGATCCGTCGCCGGCGGACCACCGCTTCCGGTACGCGTGGATCGTCACCGGCGAGCGGCTCGACACGGCGACGAGCGCCACCTTGACCCAAACCAGCGGCGGGACCGCGGTCTTCACCGCGGCCGACGGCCTGGAATTAGAGACGGGAGGAACGGCCATGCAACGGACACTGCTCCTGCCGGCGGCCCTGGTGGTCGGCGGCTTCACCTTGACGCTGACGAGCCCGGCCGGTGACGCCGAGGCCCAGACCTTCGTCCTCCAGGGCGAGGGCCTGGACTGCGACGGCACGGACTGCAGCGTGCCCGGCGGCCAGAACCTGGTCGTGAACGGTGACGTCTCCGCGACGAACGGAACGCTCACCGGCGACCTGGACGTGGCCGGGCACGGCACGTTCGACCTGCTCACGGTCCTGACCAGCTACTGGCTGCCCGAGTGCCCCGAGGGGTACGAACGGGACGACGCCGTGACCGACTACGTCCTGTGCGAGAAGGTGCTGGCCGGCGGGACCGACCGGATGGTCAAGGTGGGGAATTTCTGGATCGACAAGTACGAGCTGTCGGCGTTCCCGAGCGCGGACTGCACCGGCACGCAGTACGGCGCGATCGGCGACAACTGGGACATGCCGAACAACGGCAACTGGGCCGGCGGCGGCGACGACGCCTTCGCCTGCTCGATCAGCGGGGTGACGCCGAGCCGGTACATGACCTGGTTCCAGGCGCAGCAGGCGTGCGAGGCCGCGGGAAAGTCGCTGTGCTCCAACGCCCAGTGGCAGGCGGCCGCGGCCGGAACGTACGACCCGGGGTCGACGGGCACGGGCACCCAGTGCCGCATCTCGGACTCGTCGCCGCGGGCCACGGGCGGGGCCGGGACCACGCCGGGCGCGTCGAGCGCGTGCGTGTCGATGTGGGGCGCGGACGACATGATCGGCAACCTGTGGGAGTGGGCCGGGGACTGGTACGTGGCGGGCATGGGCTGGCAGACCGGGGACGGGCAGAGCGTCTGCCCCACGGGGTGCACGTCGTCCTCCGGAGGCTGGCCGGCGGGCTACGGCGACGACGCCACCTGGAACGTCGATGGCCGGGCGTACGACGGCAGCAGCTACGTCGACGGCCTTCCCGCCGCGGCGCTCCGGGGCGGGCGCTGGGTCAGCGAATCCCGGGCCGGCGTGTTCGCGTTGCGCCTGTTCAACGGGCCCTCGGGCTCGAGCAACGGCAACGGCGCTCGCTGTTGCCGCCAGTGATCCAGCCTCTCCGCTCGCCGCGCCCACGAGGGGCGCGGCCATACGAAGAGATCTTTCGACTGTGTCCTCCAGTTGCGACCCGCGCGGCTGGTTGATATAACCTCGCCGTAAAACGAAACGAAAGGTGAAAACCATGCGAGGGATACTGAGCTTGTTCACGATGACCGTCGTGGCGTTGGCCGGAGCCGCCCTGTTCTTCGGCTGCTCGGACAGCACCAACCCGCCGGAGTGCGACGGCGACGGACCGGACAACGGGTGCCCGCCGGGCTACTACTGCGACGAGCACAACACCTGCCAGCAGGAGTGCACCACGGACCAGGAGTGCAAGGATCTCTACGGCCTGAACTACATCTGCGACACCTCGGTCGGCCTCTGCGTGGAGGACGACAGCGGGCCCGACGTCGATGCGGACGCGGACAGCGACACCGACACCGACACGGACGCAGATACCGACACCGATACCGACACCGACACCGACACCGACACCGACACCGACACCGATACCGATACCGACACCGACACCGACACGGATACCGATACCGACACGGATACCGATACCGACACGGATACCGATACGGATACAGACACCGACGCCGACAGCGATACCGCCTAGCCGCGAAAAAGCGAGGAGGTAAAAGATGAAGAACCTGGCTCGAACCGACCCGGAGATCGCCGACCTGGTCCAGCAGGAGACCGTGCGGCAGCGAGACAAGATCCGCATGATCCCCTCCGAGAACTACGCCTCGGCCGCGGTGCTGGAGGCCACCGGCTCGGTGCTGACCAACAAGTACTCCGAGGGCTACGCCAAGCGCCGCTACTACGAGGGCCAGCAGGTGATCGACCAGGTGGAGCTGCTGGCCATTCGCCGGGCCAAGAAGCTGTTCGGCTCCGAGAGCGCCAACGTGCAGCCCTACTCCGGATCGCCGGCCAACCTGGCCGTCTACTACGCCTTCTGCCGGCCGGCGGATCCGATCATGGGGTTGGCGCTGGATCACGGCGGACACCTGACGCACGGCTGGGGCGTCAGCATCACCGGCGACTACTTCACTCCGGTTCGCTACCAGCTCCACCCGGAGACGCACCTGATCGACTACGACATGGTCCGCGACCTGGCGCGCAAGCACCGCCCCAAGGTGATCATGGCCGGCGCCACCGCGTATCCCCGCTTCATCGACTTCGAGGCGTTCGCCGAGGTGGCGCGCGAGGTCGACGCGATCTTCTGCGTGGACATGGCCCACATCGCCGGGCTGGTGGCCGGCGGGGCGCACCCGTCGCCCGTGCCGCACGCGGACGTGGTGACCACCACCACGCACAAGTCGCTGCGAGGACCGCGCGGCGGAATGATCCTGATGAAGAAAAAGCACCGCAAGGCGATCAGGAAGGCCGTCTTCCCCGGCCTGCAGGGCGGTCCCCACAACCACACCACCGCCGCAATCGCGGTCGCGCTGCGCGAGGCGGCCACCGACGATTTCGAGAAATACGCCCACGCGATCGTCGACAACGCCAAGCGGCTGGCGGAGCGCCTCGAGGAGAAGGGCTTCGACCTGGTCTCGGGCGGAACGGACAACCACCTGATCCTGATCGACGTGACCAAGCGCGGCACCACCGGCAAGCCGTTCGCCAAGGCGCTCGACCGGGCCGGGATCGTCTGCAACTACAACACCGTGCCGTTCGACCCCCGTCCGCCGATGGATCCCAGCGGCGTGCGCCTCGGCACTCCCGCGATCACCTCGCGCGGAATGGGCCCCGCGGAGATGGACAAGATCGCCGACTGGATGGAGCGCGTCTCGCAGAACGTGGAGAACGAAGAGGTGCTGGACGCGATCGCCGTCGAGGTCAAGGAGCTGTGCGACGCCTTCCCCGCCCCGGGCATCCCGGTCGACTGATCGACTTCGACGCTCAGAACAATATCCTCAGAACAAACCGGGGACGATCTCTCAGCCGAAGACGAGCAGCGAGATGACCGCCATCAGCAGCAGGTGGGCCGCGATCACGAAGTAGCGGTAGCGCAGAAAGATCTCGTTGGCGCGCTGGATCCCGGCCAGGCCGCCCAACCTGCTGCGCACGGCGATCGCCTTGCAGTTGACGTTGTCCGAAGGGGTGTCGCTCTGAAAGGCGAACGAGGGGTAGACCGCGTACATGGGAGACCCGAGCGCTCCCAGCACCTTGTCGAACGGAGCCCCTTTCCAGCGCTGCGCGACGAGACGCTCGGCGAACCAGCGGTTGAGCACGTAGGCGTGGGTCAGGCAGGCGTGGCTGACCCGCAGCACGGACTCGAAGCCGGTGCTCCACGCCCAGCGCGCCAGGCAGCCGAAGAAGAACGCCCCCCAGCGCTGGTCCGTCGAGACGAATCTCGCGCACGCCGCGAGGCGCTCGGGCGTCAGCCCGCAAAAAGCGATGTCGTCCTCCAGGATCAGCATCCGCTCGGCTCCGGCGGCGAGCCCTTTCTCGATGCAGCGAATGTGCGACTCGAAGATGCCCTGCTCCGGATTTTCGGGGTGCTTGTCCACGATCACGAGCTCGGTCCGCTCCGCGAGCCCCGCGCTCTCGAGCTGCCGGCGGACGGCGAGGCGACGATCCTCGCGCTCCCTCAGCGAGATGCAAAAAGCGGCATCGACGAACGACCAGTCCAGGCCGGCAGCGCCGCTCTGCTCGCGTCCCGTCCCGTCGCACGCGAATGGCTGCGGCTTGCTCATCGCTGCTCGTTCCAACCGCGCGGTCCCCAGAGGCCGGCGCCCTCGGCGCGCGCCTCGTTCTCGGCGCGTTCCAGCTTCGCGGCGAGCCTGCCGCGTCCGTAGCGCGTCCAGAAGGTCGACCAGCCCCGGCGCACCATCAGCTCGCTGGCGTTGCGCCCCTGCTCGTCGAGCACGTACGCCAGCAGGCGACCGTAGCGATCCCTGGCCGGCCTGCCGGGCCGCTCGAAGACCATCTCGACCGGACCGTCGCCCAGCAGCTCCTCGAGCGCCCGCGTCGCCTCGCGGTAGCCGTTCTCTCCCCGCTCCGGAGTGTCGATGTGCAGCAGCCGCACCCGCTCGTTCTCGCCCCGATAGCGCACTCGAATCGTGTCGCCGTCGATCACGTCGAGCAGCTCGACGCGATCGCTCTCTGCCCCTTCGACGGGAGCCGGCGCGGCCGTCTCCGGAGCGGACTGCGGCTCCTCCCAGTACGGCCGCAGCATGCGGAACAACAGCGCAGCGGCGCCGGCCGCCAGCACCAGCGTCCCCAGCGCGGTGCGGTTGAGCAGCCTGCGCGGTCGCTTGCCCCCGCTCTGTCTCCCCTGCGAGGCCAACCGGAGCTCAACCGAAGTCGACGACGTACTCGCCGTCGCGCACGATCTCTTTTTCGGAGCCGTCTTCGTAGAAAAGCGCCGCGCGGACGACCGTCACCTTGGGCTGAGTCTCGGCGATGTAGATGCGGTCGATGTGCACCACTTTCTCCGGCGCGGAAAAATCGTCCGGTCCCACCTGACCGCCGAAGTGCTCCGAGCGCCCGAACGCGATGTGCAGACCGAGCTTCTCGTCCAGCAAAATCTCGCCGATCGGCTCCAGCCCGAAGTCGGACAGCACGCCCAGCCCCAGCTCGGCCATGTTGCCATAAGCCGGCTCCTCTCGCAGCCGCTGCGCCTCCTCGACCGAGGTGGGGTTGTCGCTGAGCACCTCCACCGCACGGTTGCCCTCCACGCGGTAGACCACCACGTCGTCGCCGAGCTGAACAGGTATCTCTCCGGCCGAACGGGAGGGATCTCCCTCGATCTCACCCTCGTAGGGAACGATGTACGACTCTCCGGACGGCACGTTGCCCGCCTTGCCTCCTTCCGGATACACTCCGCCCGAGGCGGTGGCGCTGCGATGGCGCAAATCCAGCGTCAGCTCGTGCCGGGCGCCTTCGGCGGTGAAGACGAGCTCGCAGCGGGTCGCCTCGTCGAGCATCTCCTCGAGCAGCGCCACGCGCTTTCCGACCACTCCGTAGTCGATCCGCAGCGCCGGGATCATCGCGCGCCCGAATCCCGGCATCGTCGCCGCCCGGAACCCGAACTGCCGGGCCGCCATCTTCAGCGGCGCGGTCGCCGAGAACTGGGTCGGCGCCATCAAGAGGTCGTAGTTCTCGAAGACCGTGTCGAAAGGCACCGGGTCGCCCCGCAGCTCGTCCGCGTCTGCCGGCAGCGGCCCCTGCGCGTGCAGGAACCCGGTCGGCGGCAGATCCGCGTTGTTGCCCCGCGGGTTGCGGTACAGGACGAGCGAGACCCGGTCGAGACCGAGCTCCCCGGCCCGCGGCGCGAGCATCTCCCGCCAGGCGAGCGCCATCTCCCGCCGGTCCTTCCAGGCCGGGGTGTCCGACGCCCCGGCGTCGGGCATGTCCAGCAGAATCGCCAGCCGCCTGTCTTCATCTCGAGGGTGGAAGACCCTCCGCACGAGCGCGACCATCTCGTCGGCTGTCAGGTTGTCGGTCATCTCTCTCTCCCCTGCCCTGCGGCCCGCGACCGCGAGCCGCTGTGTTTTCTCGCCCCTGTCATTTCGTCTATCATCCACTCAGACCGCTCGAATGTGAACCCCCAATCCACCTTCGGCGTTGCGAGCCCCCGTGTCCGTTTCGCCCCCCTCGAATTGACCGCGTCGCGGCCAGGTGATAGCTTGGACTCAGAAGTTGGGAGGTCTTCATGCGCGTCATCGAGACCGAGGAAGCTGCCCGCCGCCTGGCGAGGGCGATCGCTTCGGATTTGTCGCTGTACAACGAGGACAAGATCCTCGAAGGGCTGCAGGCCGACAACCTCTACGAGAATCTCTCCGAGGAGATCGAAGAAGGCCGGGAGCTCTTCCGCAGCCGGGTGACCCCGGACCTGTTCGAAAAGAACTTCTACGACCGGGCGATCATCGATCTGCTGATCAAGTCCAAGGGCCACATCAAGTGCAAGCTCTGGTAGTGGCCCCCGGTGTGGAGAATCCGCCCCGACCCCGAAGATAACGACATCGTCGACATCTGGCGCTTCCTCGTCGACGAGGACGAGGCCGGCGAGCGTCTCGATCAATTCATCGTCTCTCGCGACGTGGGAACCACCCGCTCCCAGATCCAGCGGCTGATCGGACGCGGCCTGGCGCGCGTGGACGGCGAGCCGGCCCGCTCCTCGAAACGCCTCAGTCCCGGCCAGCAGGTCGAGGTCGCGATCCCGGCGCCGGAGCCCCTCTCGGCCTGTCCCGAGGAAATGCCGCTCGACATCCGCTTCGAGGACGAGGCGCTGCTGGTCGTGAACAAGCCCCAGGGGCTGGTCGTGCACCCCGCCCCCGGCCACCCGAGCGGCACGCTGGTCAACGGCCTTTTGTTCGGGCGCACCGCTGCCGGGGGCGATCCGCTCCGCCCAGGAATAGTGCACCGCCTGGACAAGGACACCTCCGGGCTGATCGTGGTCGCCAAACGGGAGGACGTGCACGCCGAGCTGGCGCGCCAGTTCCACGAGCGCAGCGTGGAGCGCCGCTACTCGGTTCTCGTCGCGGGCGATCCGCCTCCTCGCGGCGAGTGGCGAACGCTGCACGGCCGCCTGCCCGGCGACCGGCGCAAGTTCAGCTCGCGAGTGCGCAGGGGCAAGCTTGCGATCAGCCTCTTCGAGCGCCTGGAGAGCTTCGAGGGAGCGGCGCTGCTCTCGGTGGAGCTACGCACCGGACGCACGCACCAGGTGCGCGTCCACTGCCACGACGCCGGCTTCGGAGTGCTGGGCGATCCCTGGTACGGCCCGAAAAAGATCGGCGGCTGGCTGCGCGAGCTGCACCGCGGGCTGCCCGGGCAGGCGCTGCACGCCGGTCTGCTCGGCTTCGTCCACCCGCTCAGCGGCGAGAGGTTGAGCTTCGCCTCCGATCCCCCGCCTCCCTTTGCCGCGGCCCTGGCCGCCCTGCGCTAGCCACGTGCGATTGACGAGGCACTGACCCGAATCCGTGGCTCGGATGTTGCATTGGATTCGGGAGCCCGGATCGCCGATCGGAGCATTCGGACGCAAGTGCCCGAGCAACCGACGACATTCGAGCCGAGAAGTAACGACGCCGAGCACGACCTGTTGCGCTTTTGCAACAAACAGGTGTGGCTTTTCGGCGTCATGCAGGTGGAAAAGCAAGTCGAAATGAGCTCCAACGGCGAAACCTCGCGGGCGATCGTGCTGGCCGACGCACGCAGCTCCGAGCCGGTCGACGGCGCCGGCCGCTGTCGAGCGCTGGCCGAGGTCGGCGGGCTTCCGCTGCTGGCGCGCAACCTGCGCACCCTCCGCTCGGCCGGAGTGGAGAGCGCCGCGGTGGTCACGGGCTACCGCGCCGACGAGGTCCGGCGGGCGATCGAGGAGACGCACCACGGCCTGGACGTCTCGGTCGTTCACAACCCGCAATGGGAGCGCGGCGGGGCCCACTCGCTGGTGGCAGCCGCGAAGTTCGTCGGAACAAGAACGATACTGGTCTCCTCGGACCATCTCTACCCCCCCTCGCTGCTGCGTCGCCTGCTGGCCTCGCCCGTGCCCGTGGACTCGGTGCTGATTCCGGTCGACCGCCGCCTCGACGAGGTGTTCGATCCCGACCAGTGCCTGCGGGTCGACCTCGAGGGCGACACGGCGACCGATCTCGGCAGGGAGCTGCGGGGAGCGGACGGGGTCTGCCCCGGCGTCGTGCGCATCTCGCCCAAGCTGGTCTGCACCTTGCGGCGGCTGCTGCAAGAGGTCGAGGTGGACGTGTACGACGCTCTGCGCGCGATGGCGCGCCGCGGCCGCGTGCACACCCTGGACGTCGCCACCGAGCGCTGGATCAGCATCTCCAGCCCCCAGGCCCGCCGCTACGCCGAGCTGCTACTGCAGCTGCATGGCGATACTCTCGAGACCAGCTCGGTGGGCGGTCCGGCGGTGCTGCTCAACCCCGGACCGGTCGGAACGACTCCGCGGGTCAAGGCCGCGGTCGGCGCGCGCGACATGTGTCACCGCGAACCGGTCTTCACCGAGCTGCTCGACTCGGTTCAACGCAAGCTCGGCACCGTCTTCGGCGCGACCGAGGACCACGACGTGCTGGTGCTGACCGCCTCGGGCACGGGCGGAATGGAAGCGGCGATCACCACCTTCGCTCCGCGTGACGCCAAGCTGCTCGTGCTGCGCAACGGTGCCTTCGGAGAGCGGTTGGCCGAGATCGCGAGCTTTTTGGAAATCGAAACCGAACAGATCGCTCTCGAGTGGGGAGAGCCCCTGCCGCTGGAGAGGATCGAGCGCACGCTCGAGAAACGGAGCGATATCTCCGCGGTCGCGATGATCCACCACGAGACCTCGGTCGGCATTCTCAATCCCGTAGCCGGGGTCGGAGCGCTGACCAGAAAGCTGGGACGGCTCCTGATCGTGGACGCGGTCTCCAGCCTCGGCTCCGAGGATCTCGACGTGGAGCGCGATCGGATCGACGTGTGCGTTACCAGCGCCAACAAGTGCCTGCACGCCTTCTCCGGTCTGGCCTCGATCTGCGTGCGCCGCGCCGCCTGGGAGACGATCGCCGGCCAGCCGCCGCGCGGTTACTACTTCGACCTGCGCCGCTACCGCGACTTCATGCAGAGGCGCCGGCAGACTCCGTTCACGCCCGCGGTCAACACGATGCTCTCGCTCAACGCCGCCCTCGACGAGCTGCTCGAGCCGGGCCTGGAGGAACGCCGCCAGCGATACCGCGACCTCTCTGCGCGGATCCGCTCCGGGCTGGAGCGCCTGGGGCTGGAGCTGGTTCTCGATCGCGAGCGGGCCTCGCACAGCCTCACGATCGTGCGCGTTCCCGAGGATCTGAGCTACGAACAGATCTACGGCGGGCTCAAGGAGCGAGGCTTCATCGTCTACGAGAGCAAGGGCCCGCTGGCGGGTCGCACCTTCCAGGTGGCCAACATGGGCGCTTTGGAGGAGACGCAGGTGGACGCCTTTCTCGCGGCGCTCGCCGACGTGCTTGCCAGTGCCCGCCGGGGATCGGGGATTTTCGAAGCTACTTCTTGAACAGCGCGTCCAGGTCGGCCAGGGCCGCGTTGCGACCCTTGCCGTTCTTGCCCGAACGCGGCCCGCCCTGCCGAGCGGACGACCACTCGCGCTCCGCCCGGCCGCGATCGCCGCGGGCGATCGGAGCCCCGCCCCCCGTCGCCTGTCCCTCCTGCTGCTTGAGACTCAACGCAATCCGGCTCTTTTCGGGAACGACCTCGATCACCATCGCCTTGACCCGCTGTCCGACGCGCACGACCTGCGCCGGCTCCTCGACGAACTCGTCGGCCAGCTGCGAGACGTGGATCATCGCCTCGGTGCTCAGCCCGATGTTGACGAACGCGCCGAAGCGGGTCAGGTTCGTCACCACTCCGTCGACGCTCATGCCGGGCTTGAGATCGCGAATCGACTTGACCAGCGGGTTGAGCGGCGTGCGCCGCCTGGGTCCGGCCGCCCCCTGCGGTGCCGGCGGGCTCTTGCGCCGACGATGGCGATCCCACGACGTCACCTGGCGAGCCTCGTGCAGCATCTCGGAGAGGAGCTCCGGATCCAGGTCGCGCGAATACTCGCCCAGCCCCAGCGAGGCCGGCTCGATCCGGCCCCACTCGCGAGAGGGGCGCAACGCGCGGCGGGCCAGCACCACTGCCGAGCCGATCTCGGGCGGCAGCGACTGCTTGCCCCGCGCCTCGCGCAAAGCCGCGGGGGAGATGCGCTCCGAGGGAATCTCTCCCAGGGCCGACTCGACGAGGCGCAGGCGCTCGAGGTCCGGCGAGGAGGCGGGCAGCACCGCGACCGGCACCTCGTGGCGCTCGAGCGCTTCCCGAACCGCGGCGGCGGCGTCCTGCTCCGGCGGGCAGCTGGCCGAATCCAGCAGCTCGCCGTTCCTCGCCACCAAAGCGATCCCGAGCGGCGCGCCGGAGGAGCCGACGTGGATCGCCAGCACCGGGTCCTCCTCCAGCGGCGGGGTCGACAGCAGCCCGACGTAGGCGGCTCGCGCCGTGGCGATCGCCTCCCGCTCGGCTCGCGCGTCGAGGCGGCTCAGCACCGTGCTCTCCAGGTGATCGCCGGCCAGCTCCTCGAAGACCGACGCGGCACCCCGTTTCTCGGCGAGCGGACCGAGGTCCGCCAGCCGGGCCTCGCACAACTCCAGGTGGGAGTCGCGGAGAGGCTCCAGCTCCAGCTCCACCGCCAGCGCTCCGGCGCGCTGCCCGCGCCTGAGGCCCAGCCAGCGGTGACCGGGAAGCTCGGACAGCGCCGTGCGCGAGGAGACGTGGGCGCTCAGCTCCTCGGCCTCGGGGTGCTCCGCATCGTCGAGCTCGACCCGGACCGCGCCCTCCTCGAGTGAGAGATCGATCAGAGATCGCCAAAGCTCCACGTGCGCGCGCACGGCCTGGTACCAACCGCCGTGATCGGCGAACCCCGAGCGCGGGCACATCCGGGCGATCCGCTCCAGGGCGCGCAGCTCGTCGGGCTTGGTGCCGAAGTCGAAGCTGCCGTCGGGCAGACCCAGCCCGGCCGCGGTCAGCGCGCGGCGAACCTCGACCGCGGTCGCGACCCACTTCTGGTGCGCCCGGTGGACGTCGGCCAGCTTCAGCAGGCTCTCGGCGGGAAAAGGCTCCAGGGAGTTGTCGTTGCTCTCGGCCAGGCGACGCAACCCCCTGGCGCGACCCATCGCGCGACCGAGACGCTGCAGCGCCGCTCGCTGGGAGCCGTCGTAGACATCCCTTTCGAGTCTTCTGGTAAGTTCTACGAGATCCATTTTTCTGCGGGACCTTCCCCCTCCCTCTTGCCTACTTTTCGCGGACGCAACGCGCCCGGCACTGGCCGTCGTAGACGAGCCCCAGCTCGTTGGCGGCCGCAGAGGTGATCCCGACGATCACTCCCCGCTTGCGGCCGCGCTTGGTCGAGGTCCACATCGCGTACGGCTCGGGCGTCAGCTTTTTGCTCTCGGCCAGCTCCACGGCCTCCTCGGCCGTGGGCAGCCTCCAGTCGCCGGCGCCGCCCAGCTCCAGCTTCTTGCAGTAGGCGCGCGCCCCTGCTTGGGCGATATCCTCGCCGTTGTGTCCTTTTTGCACCCAGAGTTCTTTCCACTCGAAGAAAGGTCGCCCGGCCTTTTCCCGCTCCGCCTCGAGCCGGGCCTGCTCGGCCTCGCGCCGGGCCTGCTCGGCCGCCTTCTCCGCGGCGCGGGCCTCCTCCCGCTGAGCCACGCAACGGGCGTCGTCGCGGCAGCCATCGTCCTCGCAGTCGACCAGCACGTCGCCGTCGTTGTCCTCGCCGTCGGCGCAGTCGCCCTCTTCGGTTCCCTCCGGGCCGCGACCGCACGCCGCGACCAGGATCATCGGTACGAGCCAGCTGGCGCGATACATCCGACTCTCTCCCCGTAGAAAGCAGGCGGCGCGGGATCCGCGCCCTGCCTTTCGACAATAACAGAATACGGTGCCCGGCGCCACGTGCAAACCGCGACTTCGGCGCCGCGTGCGGCGGAGAGATAGGGATTCGAACCCTAGGTGCCTTGCGGCACACGCGATTTCCAATCGCGCACCTTCGACCACTCGGTCATCTCTCCGGCTTTCAGACAACAAATTCGAGGCCGCGAAGGCCCGGCGGAGAGTGTGGGATTCGAACCCACGGAGGTGATTAGCCTCACGCGATTTCGAATCGCGCGCCTTCGACCAACTCGGCCAACTCTCCGCCAGGCAGCATATTGGCGCGTCAATGCGGCGTCAAGAGTTTGAAAAGGCCACGTTCGAAACCGGAACGACCTCACTCAAAACGAGCGGCCGAAATCCTGGGTCCAGTACGCGCCGAACTCGCTGCCCGGCACCTCGGCGTAACCGATCCCGATCTCCTCGAACGACGACTCCATGATGTTCGAGCAGTGCCCGTCGGACGACATCCAGCCGGCCATCGCCTGCTCGGGCGAAGGATAACCCGCGGCGATGTTCTCTCCCAGCGCGGACCAGCCGGTGTAGCCGGCGCTCTCGACACGCCCCACGAGGTCGTCGCCGCAGGGACCACCGGGGCTTTCGTGCGCGAAGTAGCCGTTGTCACCCATGTGCCAGCTGTGACGTCGCGCGGCGGCGCGCAGCTGGCTCTGCATCGCGAGCGGCGGCGCCGAACCGTACGAGCCCGCCGACCCGCAGTCCGCGCCCTGGGAGCGCTGCTCGTTGACCAGCTCCAGCACCTGCTCCTCGAGCTCGACCCAGGTCGGATCGAAATTGTCGTCCAGATCGCCGCACTCGCCCTCCCCGTCCACGTCCGCGTCGCTGTCCGCGTCCGCGTCGGTGTCGCCGTCCGGCGAGCCGTCGTCCAGCCCGGTGTCGAAACCGCCGTCGTCCTCGTCGCAGGCCGCGACCGCCAGCAGAGCGGCCAGCGCCAGCAAAACGGTCCTGTTCATCTCTTCCTCCGCTTCCGGCCCCCGCTCATCCATTTTATTCTAGCCTCGCCCGGCCTCGCGGAAAACCTCTGATTTGCCCGCGCGGCTCATCCACGCCGCGACCCGGTCTTTCCGCTCGCGGTCGTTTTGGTTACTATTCTCAGCGTCGCTCACGTACTGGAGGAGAGATGAAGCGCACGACCTCGATGGACACGATTCGCTGCAGCCTGTCCCGCGCCGGCTCGCCGCTGGCCTTCTTCGCGGTCCTGGCCGCGCTTTTTTTGATCGCCGTCGAGGCGCTCGCGCGGGCGGGCGGCGGCGGCAACTACAGCGGTGGAGGAGGAAGCTTCGGCGGAGGAGGAGGCGGCGGCGAAGGTCTCGGAGTACTGGTCTACCTGGCGATCGCCTACCCCGAGGTGGGGGTTCCCCTGCTGGTGGTGGTCGTGGTCGCCGGCGCGGTCAAGCGGGCGCGCAATCCCGACCGGCGCACGAGGCGCGCGGTCAAGCGCCTGGAGCGGATCGGCGGCGCCGACACCTCGAGGCTGGCCGGCGTGAAGGACCGCGATCCGGGCTTCGACGAGAACGCCTTTTTGGAAAAGGCGCGCAAGCTGGAGGACGCCGTGCAGCGCGCCTGGACGAGCGGCGAGATGTCCGGGGTGCGCACGATGCTCTCCGACGGGCTGCTGAGACGCTTCGAGACACAGCTCGAGATCATGCGCTCCCAGGGCGTGCGCAACGCGATGGCCGACCACAGCGTGCTCGAGGCGAAGATCCACGCCGTGGAGAGAGACACCCACTTCGACACGATTCACGTGGCGCTGCGGGCCACCGCGCGGGACGTGGAGGTGGACGCCTCACTGTCGGCCGAGCAGGCCGCCGCACGCGCGGCCAAGGCCAGGCCCGAGGTCTACACCGAGATCTGGTCGTTTTTGCGCCGGCCCGGGACCAAGACCCTCGAGTCCGGCGGCGCGCTGGAGGGCTACTGCCCCAACTGCGGCGCTCCGGTCGAAGTCGGCCAGACCGCGCGCTGCGACCACTGCGGAGTGCTGATCAACTCCGGCGAACACGACTGGGTGCTGGCCGAAATCACGCAGCCCGAGGAGTGGCGCCCCTCATCCAGCGGCGAGGCGCCCGGCCAGGCGGAGCTGGTCGCGCGCGATCCGGGCTTCAACCGGCAGGCCGCCGAGGATCGCGCCTCCTACCTCTTCTGGCGCTGGATCGAGGCGCTGGTCACCGCGCGCGACGGGGCGCTGGCCAAGGTCGCCTCGGCCGACTTCCGGGGCCGCGTCTCCGAACAGGTGAAGGGCGGCGCCGCGGCCCACTACAAGACCGCGGTCGGCTCGGTCGACCTGGTCTCGTGCAGGCCGGGTGCCGAGGGCGGTCGCGACCGGATCGACGTCAAGGTGCTGTGGAGCAGCGCGCCCTCGCAGAAGGCCGCGCCGATCCCGGCGGCCAACGTGCTGACCCTCTCGCGCGCGGCCGGAGCCGTGACCGAGGGCCGGGGGCTCTCCCACGCCTACTGCCCGAGCTGCCACGGCCCGCTGACCGAGAACGACTCGCCGCAGTGCGAGTACTGCGGAGCCGACCTGGCCGCCGGCGAGTCCGAATGGATCCTGGACGACGTGCTGCGCCCCGAGGAACTGCGGGCCGAGCGGGGCGCCGCGGCCGTGGCGAGCGCGGGGACCGGCGCGGTGGCCGGGGACGAGATTCCATTCTGGGTCGCGCCCGACATGGGCGACCCGCGCGAACGGCGGCTGCTGCTGATGCGAATGGCCGCGGTCGTCGCCGCCGACGGCCAGGTCACCAAGGCCGAGCGCAAGCTGCTGGCCAACGCCTCCAAGCGCTGGCAGATCCCGCTCGACAGCGTCCAGCCGATCCTGGCCGGCGAGGTCGACTTGCAGACCGTCTCGATGATGAAGCCCTCCAACCCGGGAGGCTTCCTCTCGGGGGTGATCTCGGCCGCGCTGGTCGACGGAAAGATCGACAAAAAAGAGGAGAAGCTGGTGCTGGACGTGGGGCGTAACCTCTCGATGAGCGACGCCGACACGCGCAACCTGATGCGGGCGATGGAAAAATCGCAGGCCACCCGCAAGGTTGGCTGAGAGGTCAACGACGGAAGTGACCAGGACGTCGAGATCGACGCCCTCGAGGCCGACGTTCTCGAGGGACAACCGGGCGCGGGTCCCGTCCGAGACGCGGCCGGGCATGGAGATCTCGATCTGCCGGCGACCGCGGACCACCCCGGCGCCGCCGCAAGCTCGGCAGACGAACAAACCCCTGTATCCGGTCGACCCGCAGGCCCGGCACAGATCGCGGACCGGGATCTCGAGCGGGAACAGGCCACCGGCCTCGGCCTCGTGGGGCTCGAGGATCAGCTCCACGTAGAGGTCCTCGCGAAGCGACGCGGCGCGGCCCCGGTTGAAGAACCCCGGCACCCAGCTTTCGAAGAGCTCGTCGATCGCCCCGTAGATCCCGCGGGCCGCGTCCTGCAGCGTAAGGGCTCGACCGGCGGTGGTCTTCTCTCAGGCGACGATTGCGCCTCGGGCGGCTCGGGGAGCTGCGCGTCGTGGCGTCGCCGCGCCTCGTCGTCGCTGAGGGTCTCGTACGCCTCCTGAATCTCGCAGAAGCGCTCCGTGCAACCGCCATCGGTGTCGGGATGGTAGAGCCGGACCAGCCGGCGGTGGGCCTTGCGGATCTGCCCCGGATCCGCGTCGCGAGACACTCCGAGAACGACATAGTAGTCCCTCGGCATGGCTCGTACCTCCGGTTGCGCAACAAATGATGTGCACAGCCAGCGTCCGGTCAAGGGGCGAGCAGAGGTGGTGGGCCCGGCGCCGGCGCCACGGACGATTTCTCGCCAGCCGGTGTGACTCACTCGATGAGATCGGCGACGGCAGCGTGGCTGTCGGTTATGCGGTGCAAGGTGTCGTCGTAGCGGCGGATCTTGACCATCGCTCGGGTGATGAGGTAACCGCCGAGCACCACGAGACCGGCGCACAGGGCGATGAGCGGGACGAGCAGCGGGAGCACATCGAACAGGTCGTAATACTTCGAGGTGGCAACCAGCACGGAGAGGACCGACAACGGCAGGGCGAAGACGGCGATGCCGGTGCGCAAAGTGGCCAGCGAGGTGCGCTTCTCGGCGAGCACGAGCTGGGCGCGCTGGATGATGAGCTGTTCTCCTGCGCAGGGAGTCTTCTGCGCCCTGGGATCGGCGGCCATCTGTATCACCTCGTAGAGCAGATTCTACGCCGCCGGACGCCGCCGAGCAAAAATATGCGATGTGGGGGCGGGATCTCTTCGACGAGCTTTGCAGGCGCTTGTCGTCGGCGCGTCGCCGGCTGTCACCGTCTTTCATGATCAAAGTCATCTACTCTCTCGGGTCGCAGGGCGTATGGAAGAAACCGCCGCACGATTTGCGAGCCCTGGTCGCGGCGGGAGCGCGGCCGGACCCCGCGGGAGGAACAGATGAAGATTCACGAGCACCAGGCCAAAGAGCTGTTCAGACAACACCGGATCCCGGTGCCCAAAGGCGGCGTGGCTTTCGAACCCGACCGGGCGGCCGAAATCGCCCGCGAGCTGATCGAGGAGACCGGCAGCGAGACCGTGGTGGTCAAGGCCCAGATCCACGCCGGCGGCCGCGGCAAGGGGGGAGGTGTGAAGGTGGTCGAGGGCGAGGCGGCCGCGCGCGAGGCGGCCGAGGCGATGCTGGGGATGAACCTCGTGACCCACCAGACCGGACCCGAGGGCAAGAAGATCGGGCGCGTCCTCGTCGAGCAGGGCGTCGATATCTCCCGCGAGCTGTACGCGGGGCTGGTGGTCGACCGCGAAAAGCGCCGGATCTGCCTGATGGTCTCCACCGAGGGCGGGGTCGAGATCGAGAAGGTGGCGGCCGAGACCCCGGACAAGATCGAAAAGGCCTGGTTCGATCCGGACGGCGGCCTGCATCCGTTTCAGGCGCGGCAGCTGGCGTTCGGCCTCGGCCTGGAGGGCAAGCAGGTCAAGAGCGGCGTGGCCGCGATGCGGGCGCTGGCCGAGCTGTTCGTCGCCGAGGACGCCTCGCTGGTGGAGATCAATCCGCTGGTGGTCACCGGCGGCGGCGACGTGATCGCGCTCGACGCCAAGATCAACTTCGACGACAACGCGGCCTTCCGCCAGCGGGCGCACGCCGAGCTGCGCGATGCGAGCGAGGAGCACCCGGTCGAGGCCGAGGCGGCGCGTCTCGGCTTCTCCTACGTCGGGATGGACGGCGACATCGGCTGCTGCGTCAACGGCGCCGGGCTGGCGATGGCGACGATGGACATCATCAAGCACGCCGGCGGCGAGCCGGCCAACTTCCTGGACGTGGGCGGCGGCGCGGACGCCGAGACAGTCAAGCAGGCGTTCAAGATCATCCTCTCCGACGAGCGGGTGCGCGCGATCTTCGTCAATATCTTCGGCGGCATTCTACGCTGCGACGTGCTGGCCGAGGGCGTGGTCGGCGCCGTCCAGGAAATCGGGATCGAGGTGCCGCTGGTCGTGCGGCTGGAGGGTACCAACGTGGAGATCGGGCGGAAGATCCTGGCCGACTCGAAACTGAAGATCCACACCGCGAAGGACATGGCCGAAGGCGCGCGGCTGGCCGTCGAGCTGGCCAGAGGCTGAGGGAGGCGACGATGACTATTCTGGTTGGCGAGAAGACCGAGGTGCTGGTGCAGGGCATCACCGGAGGGGCCGGCGCCTTTCACACGCGACAGATGCTCGACGCCGGAACCAGCGTCGCAGCCGGCGTGACCCCGGGCAAGGGCGGACAAAAGTTCGAAGACGAGATACCGGTCTTCGACACCGTGGCCGAGGCGCGCGAGCGGACCGGCGTCGACGCCTCGGTGGTGTTCGTTCCCGCTCCGTTCGCCGCGGACTCGGTGATGGAGGCGGCCGCGGCCGGAATCGAGCTGGTGGTCTGCATCACGGAGGGGATCCCGACGATCGACATGATCCGGGTGCACGGCTACCTGGAGGGGACCGGGACGCGGATGATCGGCCCCAACTGTCCGGGCCTGATTGCGCCGCCGGTCTCGCAGAAGCTGGGCATCACGCCGCACCGCGTGACCCGCCCGGGGCGAATCGGGGTGATCTCGCGCTCCGGCACGCTGACCTACGAGGCGATCGGCCAGCTGACCAGCCTCGGGCTGGGCCAGTCGACCTGCATAGGGATCGGCGGCGACCCGGTGGGGGGCATGGACTTCGTCGACTGCCTGGCGCTGTTCGAAGAGGACCCCGAGACCGACGGCGTGATCATGATCGGAGAGATCGGAGGCAGCGCCGAGGAGCAGGCCGCAGCGTTCATCAAGGAGAACGTGAGCAAGCCGGTCGCCGCCTTCATCGCCGGTGTGACAGCGCCTCCGGGCAAGCGGATGGGACACGCCGGGGCGATCATCGCCGGCGGCAAGGGAACCGCCGAGGAGAAGATCGAAGCGCTGGAGGCCGCAAAGGTAGCGGTCAGCCCCACCCCGGCCGAGATAGGAAAGACCCTGGCCGCCAGGCTCGGATGACTGATATGCACTTGAGATAGGGACTATACGGATCAAACTGAAATCATTGTTGGTTTCGGCGTTGGCCTTGGTCCCTCCATACGGCTTGCTGGTTCTGTTGCGCTTGCTCGGCTCCAAGGCTGGCGGTGTCGGCTTCTGTTGACCTTTTCAGCCGGGGAAAGCTCGATATTCACTCGCCGCGCCGCCCCGCCTGCCGCTTTTCCGTGTCACCTCCTCGCGCGGCACCGGCTGCCCTCGCCGGCTCCGGTTGTGAAGCGCGGTGCGGTCCGTCCACTCGAAAGAGCGCGGCCGGCCGTCGAGCGCCATCCCGAGCGAGGAGAGGAACGGTCCCGACGAGGCGCGCGCCACCAGGCCGGCCTTGACCGCGTTGGTCGCGATGTAGGCCCAGCGATTCTCGAAGTCCTCGTCGGTCAGCACCGGCGCCGCGTCGTACTTTCGGGCGAAGAAGTGGCCGCTGCGGCCCAGCAGCTCGTTGACCGACTTGGCCAGGTTGAGCTGGAAGTAGTACATGAACTCGGCCAGTTGTCCCTTGGTGTCGCGCAGCAGCAGGTGGAAGTGGTTGGACAGGAAGATGAAGGCGAAAAGCTCGATCCCGTCGCCGTGCTCCTCGAGGCTCTTGGCCAGCCAGGCGCCGATCAGCTTCAGCACTCTTGGGCGGGGTAGCAGGAAGAGGCGCTCCTGCTCGCAGCGGTTGGTGACGAAGTATGCGTTGTCGGGGCTCCAGAATCTCATCGCGGTCCTCCCGGCTTGCGGCGCGCCGTCCCATTCGGCGCTGCTCACAACTGATATCGGCCGCTGGGCCCCGCCGGTTGCATTTTTTTGAAAACCCCAACGATTACAACTTGATCCGTTTAGGGGGTAAGTGCTTGGGCGTAAGTGCTTGGGGGTAAGTGCTTGGGGGTAAGTGCTTGGGGGTAAGTGCTTGGGTAAGTGCTTGGAAGGGCTTGGTATGACTTAACCGAAGCGCAGGATCACGCCGAGGTGCAGGTGCAGCATCACGGTCAGGCGCCGCGGCTCGATCACGTCGTAGGCGCCGAAGACCCCGACCCGCGCTCCCACCTCGTAGCCGCCGAAGAGCCTGAACGAATCGAGCGCCACCCCGGCGACCACGGTCGGCGACCAGCGCCCTTCGAAGCGCGCGCCCCCGACCCCGCTGGCGACCACGAACTCGAAGGTCGATCCCGGACAGACCCAGGAGTCGGACGAGCAGATCGTCATCGTCGCCGGCACCAGCAGCTCCAGATGAAAGAAACGCTCGGCGCCGATTCCCGCCTCCTCGGTGATGCCCACTCCTCCCTGCAGCGCCAGCCCGAAGGTCTCGTGCATCTCCCAGCCGGCGCTTAAGGCGCCGGTCGCCCCGTAGCCGGCGTCCTCCACCGATCCGACGGCGAGCGACGACGAGATTCTCAGGGCGTGGTCGCTCCGCGCGCCGGCGAGCGCGGGAACCAGCGAGACGGCCAGCGCCGCAATCGCGGCGGTTATGCACAATCGATTCACCATTGCGCAGTCTAGCAGAAAACCCAGCCGAAGAGACGCGGCCGAAGAGACGGTTGCCCCGCGGCGCAATCGAATCTATACAGATTCTCGAGTGAAGGCGGACCGATAGCGGCCGCCATTCGCCGCCGAGGAGTCGAAGGAGAGCGGGACACCGCACAGAGAGCGGCGCCCATTCCGCGAGAAAGGAAGAGCGACCGATGGCCCCTTCCAAGAAAGTCACTGTCCCCTACATCGTGGCCTCCAAGCGCAAGGGCCGCAAGCTGGTGATGCTGACCGCCTACGACGCCACCTTCGCGCGGCTCGTCGACGAAGCCGGCGTGGACATGGTGCTGGTGGGCGATTCGCTGGGCATGGTCGTCCAGGGCTGCGAGAACACGATCCGCGTCACCCTGGACGAAATGATCTACCACTGCCGTGCCGTCTCCCGCGGCCTGACCCGCGCCCACCTCTGCGGCGACATGCCGTTCATGAGCTACAAGATCTCGCCGCAGCAGGCGCTGGAATCCGCGGCGCGTTTGGTCCAGGAAGGACGCTGCGAATCGGTCAAGCTCGAGGGCGGGATCGAGGTCGCCGAGACGATCACGCGCCTGGTCGCGGCCGGCATTCCGGTCGTCGGCCACGTCGGTCTGACTCCGCAGTCGGTGCACGCGCTGGGCGGCTTCCGCATGCAGGGGCGCAGCGGCTTCGACCGGGAGCGGATCATCGAGGACGCCCGCGCCGTGGCCGACGCCGGAGCCTTCTGCCTGGTGCTGGAGAGCATGCCGCTCGAGCTGGCTTGCTCGATCAGCGAGGAGGTCTCGATCCCGACTGTCGGGATCGGCGCCGGCCCGTGCTGCGACGGGCAGGTGCTGGTGGTCTACGACATGCTGGGCATGAACGAACAGTTCACTCCCAGGTTCCTCAAGCGCTACGCCGAGATGGGACGGGAGGTGCGCGAGGCGGTTTCCCGCTACGCCGGCGAGGTCCGCTCCGGCGAGTTTCCCGCAGCCGAGCACTCGACCTCGGTGGATGAGCGCAAGGGTGGCGGATCGATCTACGGCTCGGCCAAGACGACGAAGCACTGAGACCGCGATGAGCGCGAGAGAAACGCAAATCGTCCGCGATCCCTCGAAGCTGCGCTTCTTGACCGACGCGGCCAGGCTCTCGGGGGATCGGGTCGGGCTGGTGCCCACGATGGGCGCGCTGCACTCCGGACACCTCTCGCTGGTCGACGAGGCGGTCCGCTGTTGCGATCTGGCGGTGGTCAGCGTGTTCGTCAATCCCACCCAGTTCGGTCCGGGAGAGGATTTCGAGCGCTACCCCCGCGACCTGGAGCGGGACGCGGCCGCGCTTTGCGAGCGGGGTGTCGCCTTGATCTTCGCGCCCGAGGTCGACGCGCTGTACCCCGAGGGCCATTCCACGAGCGTACGCGTCTCGGGTCTGAGCGCCGGTCTGTGCGGCGCGAACCGTCCCGGCCACTTCGAGGGGGTCGCGACGATCGTGACCAAGCTGTTCAACATCGTGGGTCCGTGCAGGGCGATCTTCGGCCGCAAGGACTACCAGCAGCTGAAGGTCATCGAGCGGATGGTCGCCGATCTCGACATGCCGGTCGAGGTGGCGGGGCTGCCCACCGTGCGCGAGCGGGACGGGCTGGCGCTCAGCTCGCGCAACGCATACCTCTCGGCCGAGCAGCGCGCGCGAGCGCTGTCCCTCTCGCGGGGGCTCGCCGCCGCCCACGCTCTATGGCGCGACGGAGAGCGTTCGGTGGGCGCGTTGCGCGAGGCCGCCCTCATCCCCGTGCAGAGATCCGCGGATCGCGTCGACTACGTGACCGCGGCCGATCCGCAGACCCTGTTCGAGCTGGACGACGGCGATTTTGCTCCAGGAAAGCTGCTGATCGCGGCGGCGGCCCGCGTCGGGCCCACGCGCCTGATCGACAACACCGTGCTCGGCGAGGATTCACCGCCGGGCTCCGCCTCGGAAGAAGAATGAGCGAGCCCCGTGCCACCGACGAGCTGCTGCGTATTCTGGGTGTGCTGCGCGAGCAGTTGCCCCTGCGCGATGCCACCGCGATTTTCTTCCCGCCGGCGCTGGGTTACGAGCTGCTGAGGGGATTTGTGGAAGACGCGGAGCGGTCCGGCGGCGATTTCGATCCCGAAATGCCCGATCCTTCCCTGTTCGAACCGGCGCTCGAGCTGGCCCGCTGGCTGTCGCGCAACTACTTCAGTGTCACCGTCCGCGACGCCTCGCGCGTGCCCGCCACCGGTCCGGTGATGCTGGTCGGCAACCACTCGGCCGGGCTGATGCCGGTCGACGCCCTGTTCGCGATCAACGCGATCCGCGATGCTTACGGTCCGAAGCGCGCGATCCACCCGCTGGTCCACGACTTCGCCTACCGCGCTCCACGGATCGGCAAGCACGCCCGGCGAATGGGGCTTTTGCGCGCGACCCGCGAGAACGCCGCCGCCGCGCTGGCCGCCGGCCGAATCGTGATGGCCTACCCGGGCGGCGACCAGGAGGCGTTCCGCCCCTACAACGAACGCAACCGGGTCGTGCTCGCCGGGCGCAAGGGTTTCGTCGAGCTGGCGCTGAAGGAACGAGTGCCGATCGTGCCGCTGGTCTCTGTCGGGCTGCACGAGTCGTTCTTCGTGCTGACGCGGGGAGAGCGCCTCGCCCGCAAGCTGGACCTCAAGAGCGTGCTGCGCGCCGAGGTCGCCCCGCTGGCGCTGATGCTGCCCTGGGGGCTGGCGCCCGCGTTCGTCCCGTTCCTGCCGCTGCCGACCGAGATCGAGATGCGCTTCGGCGAGCCGATCCTGCTCGGCGGCGACCCCGAAGATCGAGGCGCGGTAGACGAGGGCTACCGCAGGGTGGAATCGACGATGCAGAAGATGATGGACGAGCTGGCCGCCGGCCGCGTCCCGCTGGCCGGACGCTGATCGACCGCGGAAGCCAGAAAACGCGGATGCTCAGAAGAGCAACGCTTCGACGCGGGCCAGCACCCCCTCGAGCACCTCGCCCGGCAGCTCGGAGATGATCTCGGCGTGACTCTCGCGCCAATCGAGGCTCTTGATCTGGTCCGAGAGGACGACCCCCGCTACCGGCAGCCCGGATGGAATCGGTACTTCGAACGGATAGCCCTTCTCCTTGCTCGTGATCGGGCAGATTACCGCCAGACCGACCTTTTCGTTGTATGCCTTGGGGCTGAGGACCAGGGCCGGCCGTCTTCCTCTGTGCTCGTGACCGGCCGAAGGGTTCATCGAGATCCATACCGCATCGCCTCGATCGGGTGACTCCGGGCGACTCACCACGACTCCCTCCCGACCGCCGCTCCGGTGTCGATCTCTTGGTGAAGATTTTCGCTCGATACATCGTCGAGCAGATCCTCGAGGCAGAGGCGCTCGCGTTGTACCGGGCGGATCACTATCTCACCGTTTTCCAATCCGATCTCAACGGCGCTGCCTTCCCGGATTCCGAGATCCTCCGCGAAAGGCCGCGGAATACGGACAGCAAGGCTGTTTCCCCATTTGTTGATGCTCGATTCCATCAAGGCCTCCTGTATATACTTTGAATATACAACGGATTGCTGCAAAGTCAACGCCTGCAATGTCTCGATAATCCGCGCGTGACTTCGCGCGGCATGCGGTCGAGCTCAGTCGAAGAGCGACCTGGCCACCACTATCCGCTGGATCTGGTTGGTGCCCTCGTAGATGCGGGTCACGCGCACGTCGCGGTAGTTGCGCTCCACCGGGTACTCCTTGACGTAACCGTACCCGCCGTGGATCTGCAAAGCGCGGTCGCAGACGCGCCCGGCGGCCTCGCTGGAGTAGATCTTCGCCATCGAGGCGGCGGGCGTGAAGCGCCGGCCCTCCCCCTTGAGCCACGCCGCGCGCAGGGTCATGTTGCGGGCCGCGGCCAGCTCTGTCTCGCTGTCGGCCAGCATCCACTGGATCGCCTGGAAGTCGGATATCGGCCGCCCGAACTGCTCGCGCTCCAGCGCGTACGACGCCGCGGCCTGCTGCGCGGCCAGTCCGATGCCCAGCGCCTGGCTGGCGATCCCGATCCGCCCGCCGTCGAGCGCCATCATCGCCACCTTGAAGCCGCCGTTCTCCTCGCCGAGCAGGGCCTCGGCCGGGACCTCGCAGTCCTCGAGCAGCACCGGGGCTGTGCTGGAGGCGCGCAGCCCCATCTTGTCCTCCTTCTTCCCGGGCTCGAGGCCCGGGTTGTCCCCCTCCACCAGGAAGCAGGAGATCCCGCCGGCGCCCTTGTCCCCGGTCCGGGCCCAGACCACGTGCACGCCGGCCTGCTCGGCCGAGGAGATCCACATCTTCTCGCCGTTGATGATCCAGCGATCGCCCTTGCGTTCCGCCCTGGTCTTCATCGCGCCGGGATCGGAGCCGGCCGACGCCTCGGAGAGACAGAACGCCCCGGCCAGATACTCGCCCGAGGTGATCCGCGGGCAGTAGGTGTTGCGCTGCTCGTCGGTGCCGAACTTCTCGATCACCTCGCAGACCATGTTGGTCACCGACATCGTCACCGCGCACGAGGCGCAGCCCCTGGCGATCTCGGTGATCGCCATTGAGAGCGCCACCGGCCCGGCCTCGGCGCCGCCCAGCTCCTCGGAGACGTTGACCCCCATCAGTCCCAGCTCGGCCATCTCCCGAATCTGATCGGCGGGGAACTCCGCACGCTGGTCCCAGTCGCCCGCGTCGGGCTCCAGCTCGTTGCGAGCGAAATCGCGCGCCATGTCCCTTATCAGGATCTGTTCCTCGCTGAATGAAAAATCCATCTTCGTGCTCCTCTTCCACCGGGTTATCATACCCGGGCGGGTCGATTGGAATGGTCGGTTGAGCGAAGCCGGCGCACCATGAGAAATATCAGGACGGCGGCCGGTGCCGATCCGAGCCGGCGCCGGGGAGGAGATTTCGATGAAGCGATTGCTCGCCGCCTTGCTCGCCACCGCGGCGATCGGCTGCGGCTCCGCCGCGCCTTTGGGCTCGCAGGATGCCTCCAAGGTCGCACCGCGGCCGGACCAGCCCGGCCAGGGCGTGCTGATGGACGCGCTGATCGACGCGATCCGCCGCGGAGATCAGCCCGAGGTGGAACGCCTGCTCGAGGCCGGAGCCGACGCGGACGGAACCGGAACCGACGGTGTCCCGCCGCTGTTCGTGTCCGCCGCGACCGACAACCTGATCGCGGCCGAGACGTTGCTCGATCGCGGAGCGCGGCCCGATCGTGGCACGGACCAGGGGCAGACTCCGCTGATGATCGCGGCTTTTGCCGGCGCGGAGAGAATCGCCGCCCTGCTGCTGGAGGAGGGGGCCGACCCGTCGCTGGCCGACGCGGAGGGAGCCACCGCGCTGATGCTGGCCGCCCTGCAGGGAGACGCCGGGACAGTCGAGCTGTTGCTCGACGCCGGCGCAAAAGTGAACGCGGTGGACAGCGAGGGTCGCACCGCGCTGATGGCGGCTGTCACGGCGGGACGCCTCGAGGCGACGCGGGCTCTGCTGGACCGGGGCGCCGACGTCAACGTGGCCTCCAACCACGGGCACACCGCGCTGATGCTGGCCGCCGGTCGCGACGGCGCGGCCACGGTCTTCACTCTGCTCAAGACCGGAGCCGAGCTGAACGCGGTCGACGAGGACGGCGAGAGCGCGATCGTCTGGGCCGCCCGGGCCGGAGCCCGGGATGCCGCCTCGATCCTGATCCAGGAGGCCGAGCAGGTTCGCGGCGCGGGCCGCGCGCTGACCGAGGCCTGCCTGGCCGGCTACATCGAGGTGGTGGAGATCCTGCTCGACGCCGGGGTCGAGATCGAGTCGCGCGGCCGCGCAGGCTGGACCTGCCTGATGCTGGCCTGCTGGGAGGGACGCTCCGCGACGGCCGAGCTCGCGCTGGAGCGCGGAGCAGACCCCGCGGCGGCCGACCACACCGGCTGGACGGCGCTGATGACCGCCGCCTCGGCGGGCTCGCTCGAGAGCGGAGAGCTGCTGCTCGAGAAGGGCGCCGACCCGCGGCGCGAGGACGACGGCGGACGCACGGCGCTCTCGGTGGCCGAGACCAACGGCCGCGTCGCGATCTCGGCCGCTCTGCGCGAGGCCGCCGGGCTGAAACCGAAGCCGGTCGAGCCGCTCGATCGCGACGTGGATCCGAGCCGGCCGCTGGAATGCCCCGAGCCGGCCGCCGCCGACGACAATCCGGTGGCCGGCATGACCCCGATCGCCTGGCATCCGGCCGACGCGCCCCGCCGCTGGGGGTGGCAATGGGAGAGGTTCGGCCGGGTGCGCTCCTCGCCGCAGGTGCCGGTCGAGGTCTGTCGCGCGCGCGGCCAGTGCGAGTGGCTGCTGGAGCTGACCTGCGAGGACGGCTCCAACCCGTTCCAGGGGCTGGAGGACGCCCACGCCCACCGCGTGGGCAGCGTCGGCCCGGGAGGCCGCTGCGGGAGGATCGTCGACCTGTACGTGGTGCCCTGTCCGGAGAAGGACTACGAGATCTACATGGACATGTACCACTGCTCGCCGCTGGACGAATAGAGAACGCTCAGTCCTCCCCCGACCCCGCCTCCCCGTCGACCGCCTCGTGGAAGTACGTATAAGCATCCCTGGCACGCCGCGTGCTTCGGACATCTCGCCATGCACGACCACGACCACGGTTACAGGCTGCTGTTCTCTCACCCAGAGATGGTCCGCGATCTGATCCGCGGCTTCGTCGAAGGAAGAGCTGCTCGCAGAGGGCGAGATGTCCGGATTGGCGCGCGGGCGGATCGAGATCCTGGTCGAGATGCTGGAGGCGCGCTTCGGCGACGTGCCGTCCGACCTGCGGGAGAGTCTGGCAGACGTCGACGAGCAGAGGCTCCGCGAGCTGGCCGTTCGATTGCTGAGCGCCGACTCCATCGACGACGTTCTCGAAAAAAACGAAAGCGGCGGTTGAGCACCCGCGGCGCATGCGCCTCAGTGTCTCCGCTGGAAGAGTATCGCGCGACCAGGCCGCCGTACCCGTTGTCCAGCTGAAAGACGGCGTCCCGCTGCTGGCCGCCTTCCAGCACCGCGTAATGCGACCATCGGCAGGCCACGGCACAGGAGCCGTCGGGGAAAGTATCCGTCCCAGGTCTCGTCCCCGCCGGCGACGCCGCCAGCATCGCAGCCGCGAATCAGCCCGATCAGCTCGTCGATCTGCGGCAGCCGCCAGTTCGCTAGACCTTCACCGTAGGGCTCTGTCATTCCCTACTCTCTACCGATTTTTTCACGGCGCTTCCCTGGCGCAGCGAACACCCATGTAGTCGCTCTGGCTCGACGGGTAGACGCTGAGGCGGTAGGCAGCGCGAAGAATGTCGGCACCGCCGTAGAAGCTGCCGCCCCGTAAGACCCGGACCGAGCCGCTGTCCTCCCAGGCGCTGCCGTCTGTCGGTGCAACACCTCCCACACTGCAATTGTATTGTCCCGGGTTCGCGTCGCAATCATACAATCCGTGATACACATCCTGTACCCATTCGTACACGTTGCCCGCCATGTCGCACAACCCCTGGTCAGTGTTGCCCGCCGTCTTGGAGCAAACGGACCACGTCCGGCCAGTGCCGCATCCATCTCCTCCATCGTCCATCATCGTGTAATCGCAAGTCGCGGTCTCGTCTCCCCACGGGTAAGTGATATCCTGGCCTTCCGATCGGGCCGCATACTCCCACTCGGCCTCGCTCGGCAACCGGCCTCCAATCCACTGGCAAAAAGCAATAGCTTGATTCCAGTCCACGCAGTTGACCGGGTGATCCTCGTAACCGGTCTCGTTCCAGTTGCACTCCGTGTATTCCGTGCTCGGCTCGCTGCACACGCTCGCAGCCACGCACGCGGCGTACTGAGAAACCGTCACCTCGGTTTCCAGCATCTCGAAATCGGGCACCGTCACCTCGTGCACCGGGATCTCATTGAAACCGCCCTCGGTCGAGCCCATCTGGAAAACACCGCCCGTGATGGGAACCCAGCTGACATCACTATCAGCATCGGTGTCTATATCCGTGTCGGTGTCCGTGTCTGTGTCGGTATCGGTATCGGTATCAGTGTCCGTGTCGGTATCGGTGTCAGTGTCCGTGTCGGTATCAGCGTCCGAATCCGCATCCCCGTCGGAATCAAGCGTCCTTTGATACTCAGGTGCAAATAGCAGCAGCTGCTGAAATGGATTGTCCTGAGTTTTTAATGTTTGGAAAGCAGTTGTTTGATGGTAAGCCTGTACAAATACCCCAATTGCCTCAGCAAAAACTCATTATCGATGTCATAGACGGCTTTGAAAAAATAAACCTGGAAGAACATGCCGACCATTACCGGGGCATCCCTGTCTATGAATCCGGTAAGCTTGCTCCAGGAGCAGGCGGCTATTCATTCGATGAAAAACCAACTTCAACGATGGTTGTCTACCGGCCCGAAATTCAAGACAGGATCAAGCATGACCTGAGGGCCTTGCGGGTGAAAGGGGATTCAATGTGGCCCCGGATACCGGAAGGCGCTATAGTGATTGTTGATCTCAATGACAGAAAATTTGTGGACCGTCAGATCTATGTCGTGCGTGACCCAAACTCGGAGCCGCCAACAGCTACCGTCAGCCGCATCTGCAAAGCAGACCAGAAACATTTTAAGGGCCTGGCCCTTGTAAGCGAAAACGCTGAATATTTACCCGAAATGACGGACCTTGACTGGCATGAATTGGTAGTAGGCCGGGCTGTTTGGATGTGGAGAAACCTGGAAAATGCTTGAGTAGATACTCAACTTATTAATATAATTGTAAAATACTCTTCGCCATATCTTGTTTTCTTAGTGCTGAGCCACGTTTTTGCACCAGGACAGTCATATGGTTTTAAAAGGGCGCTCCTGGAATGACATGTGGGATTTCCGTTAAAACGTCATATTTTTAGTCAAAGGGAAACGCATAAAAATATGCCTGCATCAATTCGATTACCAGAAGATGTGAACAGCGGCTGACTGATTGCCCGGTTTGAATCCGGGACATAAACGTCCGTACGAGTTCAGCGCGAGCTTTCGTAATTTATTTCAATGATTTCAGGAGCAGTTACCAGCCCTTCAAGCCGGGTGAAAAGCCCTTCTGTGTTTTTCTTTATGCCTCATAATATCCTATAACATCAAGTTTTAATTGATAAATTCTGTGGGATCTATAATAATCTTCCTTACAACATATTTATCGTCTCGTTTGCTGCTGGCTCTCCGAAAGAAAATCCCCGTTCTTAACCCGGCATGAAAACCAAGAGGTGATAAAATTTATTGACATTTTCGGGTTGTTTGATAATTTTACCTATAAATATATATTAATATAGGTTTTATTGTCATGACATCCAAAAACATTGCCGGGAAAGGTTCCCGTTTTGACAGGGCGGTTGAGACTTTTAAGGATCACGGGGGTGCTCTGCGCACGGCACAAGCTCTTCGTGCAGGCATCCATCCGGAAACGCTTTATACTCTGCGCGACTCGGGCGTTATAGAAAGAATCAGCCGGGGGCTGTATCGTCTTGCCGACAGCCAGCCGCTGGGCAATCCCGATTTAGTAACTGTCGCAGCCCGGGTTTCCGGAGGCGTTATCTGCCTGATTTCCGCACTGTCTTTTCATGAACTTACCACCCAAATTCCCCATGAAGTACACGTTGCGCTTCCGTACGGAGCCGAGGAGCCGCGTTTGGCACATCCGCCGATTAGAACCTATCGGTTCTCCGGGCAGGCGTATACCGAGGGGGCGGAAATCCATGAACTCGACGGTTTTGCCGTGCGCATCTACAGTCCGGAAAAGACACTGGCCGATTGCTTCAAATTCAGAAACCGGGTGGGGCTGGATACGGCAATTGAAGCGATTCGTTTTTACAGAGAGCGCAAGCAGGTTGATGTGGAGGCGCTTATGCATTATGCGGCCATTTGCCGGGTAAACAAGATTATACGCCCTTATCTGGAGGCGCTTTTATGAATACGGAGAATCTCAAAAACGTCTCTGCATCAGTGCACCAGCGGCTTCTCAACATGCACCAGACCTTCCACGCCAACCTCGTCACGCTGACGACGCCCGAGCCCGGTGCGCAGCCCGAGCCGCGCACGCTCGGCCTGCGCGAGCTCCTCGGCGACTACATGGCCCACCA
>JAWOBP010000024.1:0-5422 GCA_046484285.1 Polyangia bacterium | reverse complement strand
AAATATTCTGCAATGTTGTCTTCGAATCTGCATTGCCAGTAGACCGCATGGAAATTCCGGCTCATAGAACCGCCGCCATTGTATTCAGCGATGTTGTCCTTGAAAAGTACGTGCTCGAATACGGGCTCTCCCCCTTGAAATGCCGCTCCATGAGAATAATGCAGCCTCGCTTCGAGACTACCGATGCGTCCCAATTCGGCTCTCGGCTCTCGGCGTGATCATGGAGGGTCCCCCTTCCTGTTGCTGGTCGGCCGCGGTGGCGGCCGGGTTTCCTGTGCCGAACGGGTTTATCCTATCGTCCCCATACCAGTTGCGTCAAGCGTGAGCGCTCCGCGCTATTTTGCGACCAATACCGCAACTTCTCAACAAAAACCCCACAGCGCGTGTATTGCTCGCTTGACGGCCGGGGTGGTGCGTGACACGCTCGCTTCCGGTTTTTCGGAGATTGTCCCATGCCTGACGAGTACCGCGGAGAGAAGGTGCTGGTCTTCGAGCGATCGCTGCTCGACCGGCTCGGTGGCTTCCAGGGTTATTCGCTGGACGCCGCTCGCTACCTCGACGCGATCCTCGAGCGGCGCAACAACCGTTTCCACGATCGCTCCGCAGCGGAGCAGGACCCCTCCCAGAAGCAGATCATCCCCTACGTGCTGTTCGTCAACGGCGATCGCATCTTCTCCTACGTGCGGGGCAAACAGTCCGGCGAGCAGCGCCTGGTCGGCAATCGCTCGGTCGGCGTGGGCGGCCACATCAACCCCGGCGACGAGATGCTGTTCTCCGGCGCCGAGGTGGCCAGCGATCGCGACGCCTACTTCGAAGCCGTGCGGCGCGAAATCGCCGAAGAGGTGGAGGTCGGAGCAGATATCGATCCGCGCGTCGTGGGGCTGATCAACGACGACGGCAACGCTGTCGGACGCGTGCACTTCGGCGTCGTCCACGTCTGCGAGCTGGACGGCGACTACGTGCGCAAGCGCGAGCAGCAGATCACGCGCTCGGGCTTTTATCCGATCGCGGAGCTGGCCGGTCCGCGCCGCGAAGAGCTGGAAAGCTGGTCCGCGCTCGCGATCGACCTGCTCTCCGATCTGCGCGCCGGACCATAGAGCGACGAGGCAAGGAGGAACGACCATGTTTCACTCGAGACTGGCGCTGGCCTGCGCGCTTTGCGCGGCGGCGTTATCGCCGATCCTCGCGTCGGCCCAGAACGGCGAAGAGAGCGGCGAGGCCGAGCCGATCGAAAAGCTCTTTTCGCTCGAGATCGAAAAACCGGGCGGGCTGGCCTTCGACGGCGAGCTGCTCTGGGTCGCGGATCGAGTCGGGATGCGGCTGGTGGGGCTCGACCCGCAGACCGGCCGGCAGAAAAAGGAGCTGACCGCTCCGGGTCCCTGGCCGACCGGGCTGGCCTTCGACGGCGAGCTGCTCTGGGTCGCCGACAAGCAGCGCAACAAGCTGTTCGGCGTGCGCACCTCGACGCGGATCGTGGAGCGCGACCTGCCCGCCCCCGGCAATCCGCTGGGACTGTCCTTCGACGGCGAGCACCTCTGGGTCGCCGACGGCCGCAGGATCCACCGGGTCACACGCGAGGACGGAACCACGATCGTGAGCTTCGCGGCCCCGGCCTGGCCGGGCGAGGGACGGCGCAAGGCCCAGCTCGGGCTGGCGTTCCACGACGGGTTCCTGTGGGTCTCGGACCGCATGGTGGATCGCATCTACCGCGTTGACCCGGAGCAGGGCGAAGTCGTCGACCTCTTCCCCTCTGCGGGACCGTTCCCCGGCGGGATGGCCGCGATCGACGATCGCTTGCTGATCGTCGACGTTCACGAGCGATGCCTGCGCGAGCTCGATCTCGAAAAGATCTCTCGCGTGGTGCGCAGCGATCCGCGCCGCCAGCGCGTCGTGCTGCGCCGCAGGCTGGAGAACTTTGGGCCCGACGTGCTCGAGGAGGCGCACGTCTACATCGCGATTCCGGTCTCGGCGCCCAACCAGGCGCTCGACGGCGAGCCCGAGTTCTCCCCGGAGCCCGACGAGATCGTCACCGACCGCTGGGGTCAGCGTTTCGCTCACTGGAAAGCCGAGGAGATGCGGCCCGGCCGGACCCTCGACGTCGAGATGACCGTGCGCGCCACGCTCTTCGCGGTTCGCCACCACATCGTTCCGGAAGAGGTCGGGGGCCTGCGCTCGATTCCGCGCGAGGTGCGCAAGCTCTATTTGGCCGACGGCTCCAAGTTCGCGATCGAGCACCCCTCGATTTCCAAGCACCTCGAGGCCGCTCTCGAAGGTGAAAAGCGCCCCTACTGGATGGTGCGCAAGATCGCCCGCTACATCGGCGAGCACATGGAGTACGAGCTGTCCGGCGGCTGGAACATCGCGCCGACCGTGATCGACCGCGGCAGCGGATCCTGTTCGGAGTACACCTTCGTCTTCATCGCGATGTGCCGCGCCGCCGGCATTCCGGCGCGTTACGCCGGCTCGATCGTGGTCCGCGGAGACGACGCCAGCACCGACGACGTCTTCCACCGCTGGGCCGAGGTCTACCTCCCCGGTTACGGCTGGGTGCCGGCCGACGCCCAGGCCGCGGACAGGCCCGCTCCCGAAGATCGCGGCAAGGGGCTCGGCTCGCTCGGCAACCGCTTCTTGATCACCACCTGGGGCGGCGGGGGCTCGAAGTACATAGACTGGGAGTACAACTCCTCGGCGAGCTGGACCTGCCGCGGCCGCTGCCGGGTCGGCGACCTCCACCTGGGGGACTGGTTCCCGCTAGAGAACCAGGACAATCCTCCCGCGACTCCCGGCCAATAGTTTAGTATGATCCAATAATTATTTTCGTCGGCGGGGTCGATCACAGCTTTGCCGTCGTGGACCAGAAGAGTCTCGAGGAGGTCGAGATGAAAAACAGAATCGCCTTGATCACAATGTGCTGGATTGCCGCCGCGTCTTACGGCTGCGCGGAGAGCGCGGCGTCGGAGGACGAATACGGAACGGACACGGAGACCGGCACGGACGCGGACACGGACGCGGACAGCGACGCGGACACGGACGCGGACAGCGACGCGGACACGGACGGGGACAGCGACACTGACAGCGACGCAGATACGGACGCCGACGCGGACACGGACGCGGACACAAGCACCTGGGGCGAGCTGGGGCAGTCGTGCCAGGAGCCGATCGCGGTGCCGGACGAGCCGCTGATCTGGGATTTTTCGGACAACTGGGTCAACTTCCAGGTCGACAGCTTCGACTCGACGCTGCCCGGCTGCTCGGACAGCGGGGGCACGACGGCCTGGTTCGAGCTGAGCGTGCCCGCGCTGCACACGCTCAAGATCGAGAAGACCAGCGGAGCCACGGTCGGGATCAACCTGGTGGGCTCCTGCGACCCGAGCGAGTGCGCGGCGTCGGCGATGAACGAGCTGAAGTGGATCAACGAGAGCGATTCCGAGGTGAGCTGGCTGGTGGCGATCGAGACCGACTTCGCGATCAGCCAGGCCGGGATGGATATCACCTTCAGCCGCTACGAGAAGCACGGCGAGACCTGCGACGACCCGATCCTGGTCGAGGGGACGACCGGCGAGGCGGACGCGGAGGACTACGAGGCGGATACGCTGCCGTCCAGCTGCGGCTACGGCTCCGGTCCGGACGTGTGGTGGTCGATCATGGTCCCGGCCGCCACCCAGCTGGACTTCACCAGCACCGACTCGCTGGACACGGTGGTCGGCTACAGCTTCGACTGCGCCAGCTGCGAGGACTACTCGGACTCGCCCGAGGAGTTCAGCTGGACCAACACCTCGTCCGAGGAGGTGGAGCTGCTGGCCTTCATGCAGCCGTACTCGTCGACGGCGGGGGATCTGTCGTTCGAGCTGAGCTTCACCGAGCTGCCCGAAGGCGACGCCTGCCCGGACGCGATCGACATAGACGAGAGCGCATTGCCGTACGTCTTTTCCAGCGCCAACCCGCTGTTCATCCACACCTGCGAGGCGGAGGTCTGCCCGGGGACGAGCGGCCCCGACGTCTGGCACTCGATCGACGTGCCGGCCGGGGACGTGCTCGAGGTGGAGCAGGTGGCCGGCTCGGAGGCGACCTACTACGCGGCGGTCAACGACTGCGCGGCGTCCGAAGCGCTGGTGTTCGCCGAGGATCCCGACCCGCTGATCTGGCAGAACAGCGGCGCGACGACGGCGACGGTCCAGGTGGTGGCCGGCGCGACCAGCGCCTCCAGCCTGGACGGTGTGGAGTTCGAGTTCTCCTTGCAGACTCCGACCGCGGGCGACTTCTGCGGCTCTGCGATTCCGGTGGCCTACGGCGAGGGCGGCCCCCAGACCGGGAGCTGGTCCGATTTCGGGGACTACTTCTGGGGCGGCAGCGGCTGCGAGGCGGCCGACGGCGTCGAGGTCTGGTACGAGGTCGAGGTTCCCTCTGGAGAGAAGCTGACGGTGGAGGAGACGGGCGGGGCCGATACGGCAATCCAGATTCTGGAGAGCTGCGCGGCGGGCTCCTGCGTCGAGAGCGGCGCGAGCGAGGTGGCGGTCTACCTGAACAACACCGTGGCGGACAAGACGATGCTGGTGGCGGTGGAGTCGGCCACTGCGACGCCGTCCGACCCCGATTTCTCGGTGAGCTTCTCCTGGGAGAGCCCGCTGGAAGGCGACCTGTGCGTCAGCCCGATCCAGATCGGCGCGGCCGACGAGCTCTGGGACGGGGACTGGGCCGACTACTTCGACAGCTCGACGCTGAGCACCTCCAACGGCTGCGGGTACGCCGACGGTCGGGACGTGTGGTTCGAGGTGGCGGTGGACGGCGACCAGCAGCTGGTGATCGAGGAGCTGAACGACGGGATCGACACGGTCTTGCAGGTGGTGGACTCCTGCGGCGACGGCGCGACCTGCTGGTTCTCGGGAGCCGACTCGGTGACGTGGATCAACCAGTCGGCCGATTCGACCACGGTTCTGGTCGGTGTCGAGGCGGTCGACGCGGGTACGGTCGGCGGATTGATCGACCTGAGCTTCACGCGCTCGGCGCCGTCGCCCGGCGAGACCTGCGGGACGGCGATCGACGTGGACGAGGGGGCGCTGCCGGACTACTTTTTGGCCGACGCCGGCGACTACGGCTCCTCGTGGCCCGCGGCGCTGTGCGAGCCGGCCCAGGGAGCGGACGTCTGGTACGCGGTGGACGTGCCTCCGGACTGGGTGCTCTCGGTAGAGGAGGCGCTCTCCACGGACGTGGTGCTGCACGTCGCCGACGAGTGCCCGGCGAGCGACTGCGCGGTCAGCTCGGACGAGCCCGAGCTGGCCAACTGGTACAACGCCTCCGCCGAGACGGTCACCGCCTACGCGGTGGTCAAGGCCAAGAACCTGCTCGAGAGCGGAACGATGCTGACCGTGATCGACATGTGGCCCGCCCCGCTGGGCGACTTCTGCTCGGGGCCGATCGAGAT
>JAWOBP010000017.1:0-23327 GCA_046484285.1 Polyangia bacterium | reverse complement strand
TCGGGTACGGGGCGAGAGATCATCGGCGAGGCCAAGGAACGACGACGAAGGACTGGCGGTGCCAATTCGAGGAGGAGTGACGCAGGGATCGTCGATGAGGGCCGGCCCGACCCGGCATTGTGGGGTTGACGAGGCACTAGCAACCGTGGTCTCTTTGAGGTGGAATCCGCGCGTTCACACCCGGTGCTCGCCGTATTTCCCCGGTAGGTATTGGGCGGCAAGAGGGTGAGGGCGAGGGCTATCGCGTACTCTCTTGGCCTCTCTGCGGGATGACGACCTATGCGGCGTCTCAGACTCGGGTTTCGCCCTTGTGGCGCCGCTGCCAAGCCCGGGTGTCATCAGACACCCAAAAAAGATCTTGCTCGAACGCCATCACGACGGCTCGCTGGAGCACCTTGTCCGCACTTCGAGTCGGGATGTCGCGATCAAGCGCCCGCCCACCGGACCCCCGGCCCGAAACGCTTTCCCCACAGCGCGGAGTGCTCCAGCGCGGTTCGGCTTGCGCACCGCGACCCGGGGCTGTATACACTCGGCCGGTGCCTCGGAGGCGAGGCGCGGAGCCGGAGGGTGTCATGGCCAAAGCAGGAAAGATGAATCGGGGCGTCAGCTCCAAGGCGGATCGCGGCGGAGGCAGCGAGATCAGGCTGCCGGACGGCGTTCACGCCATCGACGGACACGGAAACATATTCGCGTCGTTGCCCGAGCTGAGCCGGGTGCAGCCCAAGTACTTCACGCTCGAGCAACTGAAGACCGCGCTGGAGGCCGGAGAGCTCACCATGCTTTCGAACGACGAGCTGACCGAGATAGAGTCTCTGGTCGCCCGCAAGTAGTCCGGCCCGTCGTGAGCCGACCTCCCGCACCGATTCCCGGACCGTTGTGGCGGCCTGGCGAGACGGTGCTGCGGCGGCTAGAGGATCTCTACCGGCAACTCGACCGAAGGTTGGCGAGCCTCGCCTGGCGCTGCGAGGCTTGCGGAGATTGCTGCCGGCTCGCCGAGTGGGGGCACGAGGTGTGGCTCACCGACTTGGAGATCGGCCTGCTCGCCGCCCGCCACGGTCTGGTCGCTCCCGGAGCAGCCGGGGTTTGTCCCTACCTGGCGGATGGTCTCTGCCGGGCTCGCGCGGGCAGGAGCCTGTGCTGCCGCATCTTCCACTGCGCCGCGCCGACTGCCGAGATGGAATCGCTGCACGAGTGCTTCGCCTCGGATCTGCGACGCGTCTACCGCGAGATCGGAAGGGAGCCGCTCTACGGCGAGCTGTTGTCAAGCCTCGAGCAGCACGGCGCGGTCGGAGGTCAGGACGGGGACATCGCCGAGACCAGCGAATAGGCGGCGGCGGTCGTGCGGTTGGGCCTCATGATGTCGACCACCTCCGAGGTGCGCACGTAGAGCGTCTGGCGGATCAGGTCCAGCGGTCGTCCCTGGTAGTTGCAGCCCGGCAGCGGGGGAACCAGCCTCAGCCCGACCGCCTCGTGGTCCGCGATCCACGCCGAGCTGGCTCGATCGCGCACGGCCACGCAGACCCCGCTTTTGACGTGGTACTCGCGATACCTGGTGACAAAGCAGGTACGCACTCTCCTCTCGGGTCCCCGGTATCTCATGACGCTCTCCTCGGCTTGGTTCTCCTCGTCAAAAAGAGTGTACGTCTTGTAGTCGCATGTGGTCAAAAAAACCACCACAACCCCTCAAAGAGGAACCAGCTTGCTAAACAGGGGATATCCGTGTCAAAAATGGCTGGAAATACTTTTTCTTGGAGGAACGCATCATGATTCGTTTTTCGACAATCTCCGCGCTCGTCTTTTTCGCCTTGGCGGGAACGGCACACGCTCAGGACTACTACTCCGAGCCGACCGGACAGGACCAGCCCGGCCAGGACCAGCCAGGCCAGGAGCAGGGCGGATACTACGACCCCGCCGCGGGCGGACAGGAGCAGGGCGGATACTACGGTCAGGGCGCCGGCCAGCAGCCGCAGCCCCAGCAGCAACCTCGACCCGAGCCGCAGGTCCAGGTCGGAACCGAGCAGGCGGCCGCCGGCGAGATCAGCGGCTTCGAGCTGGGTCTCAACTGGGCCGGCGGATCGAAGGTGGCGATCGAGCCCGGCTGGATGTTCGGCAGGTTCGGCCTCTACCTGCTGCTCGGCCTCCAGTACCACAAGCACCACGAGGAGGCCTCGACCTCGGACTACGTGCTGAACGACTCCTCGGACCCCTCGGCGGGAGCGACGCACCACGACGCCTTCGAGGACTACGACGAAGATGTCAGTATCGACATCGACGGATTGACCTACGACATCGGCGTGGCCGCGCGCGTCTACCTGCTCGAGGAGCTGAGGGAGAGCACGCCGAGCCTCTACCTGGAGCTGGCGATGGGCTGGCGCGGCGCCGCGTACGGCACGGAGATCGACTGGAGCTACAAGGGCGACGCCGACGCGTTCTACCTCGAGCACGGCGACCTCAACGGCGACGGCGATCTGAGCAGCGAGGACATCGAGGCGCTGCAGTACGGCCGCAACAAGCTGTGGAACAAGGTCGCCGCGGAGCTCGACGAAGAGGCCGAAGGCGCGAGCAACGGATTGTGGTGGAACGTCGGGATCGGCGGCGAGTACGTCTTCCCCGGCGGCTTCGGCGTGGCCGGCGAGGCCGGGCTGAGCATCTTCTACAACACCAAGTGGGAAGTGGATTCGCCCTACGCCTACGACGACGACAGCAGCATCGACGAGTTCGACTGGGAGCACCAGGAAGTCAAGTACGAGATGTGGGAGATCGACCTGGGCTTCTACTACAGTCTCGCGCTGCGCTACCACTTCTGAGCGGCGGCGCGGCCGCGGACGCTACTTCTCGAGCTTGACGCGCGAGCTGGCGACCTGCTCGGAGTTGACCCGGATCTCCACCGGCTGGTACTTCTTTTTCGAAATCTGCAAGCGCACCTCGTAGTGGCCCGACTCGATGATCAGCGGCTCGCAGGTCTCGCCTTTCCCCTCGAGCTCGACCTCGTCGGTCTTGTCGAAAACGACTAAATCGACTGCCTTGCAGCGCTTGATGTTCTTGCCGCGGTAGGTGTGCAGCGTGATCTGTCCGGCGGGGAACACCTCGTCGACCGTCTGCTCCTTGCCCACCACTTCCAGCTCCTCGACCGTGTAGGTCGGCTCGGCGAACACCAGCGGCGTGTGGAACTCCGCGGTGTAGAGGCCCTGCTTGACCTCGACCGGCTCGCCGAAGGCTCCGTTTTCGACGATCGCGGTACCGGTCGTGTCCTTGAGCGTGTACGAGCCCTCGGGGTTCTTCTCGTTGATCACCTTGAGGTTGATCGTCAGCTCGGTGGGTCCGGTGTAGACCTCCTGGTCGGGATCCGCTTCCTCGAGGTCGCTTTCGTCGACCTCCACGTCGCCCACCAGGCTCGAGATCACGTCGACGTCCTCCTCTTCCGCACCGGCCTCCTCGGGAGGCGGAGCCTTGCCGCCGCAGGCCGCTGCCAACACGGCGAGCAGAAAGACGGGGGTCGATCCGGTGGTCCTTCTCGGATGCATCATGCCGATACCTCCACTGCTGCTTGCGACGAGTCGCATGGGTTTTCTGTTTTGAACGAAATGTCCCTTTGATCGCGACCAGAATAGCACAACGGTTCTCGCCGGTGGAGACCCGACGTCGCGTTTTGGTTTTTCGATTCTCTTCGTCTATTATGATTGTTTTTGGGGGTGGAGGCGGCCGTGGAGAAGGAACAGGCGCGAGAGATTGCTCGGCGCTGGCTTCGCGAGGAGTACGGCAAGCTGCTCGGCGTGGGCGAAATGAGCGTGGCGCGGCGCGCCAGCGGCCGCGTGTGGTCGGCGCGGCTCTGCTTCGAGAGTGAGGGCGAAGAGCACGACGTGGGAGTTGTCGACATAGACGAAACCGGCAAGGTCGTCGACTTCCCCAGGCGCGAGAAGCTGCTGGACGCCCTGCTGGCCACGCGCGTCTCGGACGAGCCGGCCGCTGCGGACCCGGTCGCGGAAGACGACTTTTCCGGCCTGGGCGGCGACGACGATTTCTCGGACCTGGTCGGCGAGCTCGAGGAGGAGGACTCGCGGCAGAGCGTATTCGGCGCGGTCGATCCCGGAGTGATCGACGAGATGGCGCGCGAGCTGATCGCCTCGGGCGAGCGCGACAAGCTGCTCGAGGCGCGCTCCCTGCTGCCCCAGCTCCTGACGAGACCGGACGGCCGCGGAGAGGTGCTGCGCCGCATGGGCGAGCTCGAGCTGCTCCTCGGTGAGCTCGAGCTGGGGATCAATTATCTGGAGGCCGCGGCTCGCGAGTTCGCCGACCTGGCCGACATGGAGTCGCTGGGCGCGGTCGCCGAAATCGTGATGAGCGTCGTCGGCGAGCAGCGATTCTCCGACAACGCGGTCAAGCGGCTGCTGGACAGGTCGCGCGCTCGGATGCGCCCGATCGACACTCTGGGGCAGGCGCCGGTCTTCCTCGACATCGGAGCCGAGGAGCTGTTCGCCCTCGAAGGGCTGGCGCAGCAGGTGGTGCTCCCGCAGCAGGAGGACCTGATGCGCGAGGGCGCTCCGGCGATTTCGGCTTACGTCGTCAAGTCGGGAGTGCTTTCGATCAGGCTGGCGACCCCGGACGGCGGCTCGCGAATCGTGAGGAGCTGCTTTCCCGGCGACTTCATCGGAGAATCGAGCGTGCTGGGTTTGGAGGGTGCCACCTGCACGGCGACCGTCCGCGCCGAGTGCCTGACGACGCTCTGGCATTTCGCCGGCAGGCAGCTGAAGAGCATCGGCGAGGAGTACCCGCTGATCACCGCGCGGATCGAGTCGGCGCGCACGATGCACCGCCTCGACTCCTTTCTCTCGATGCACGAGGCCGCCTCCTCGCTGGACGTCGCGGTGCGCGATCACCTGCTGGGATGCATCAACGGAATCCGCCGCGCTTCGAAAGGAGAGAGCCTCGGTCGTACGGGCGAGTTGCCCGACGGCGTCTACCTGGTGGCCGAGGGCCGGGTCGAGCTGCGCGTCGCCGGACAACCTCCGCGCGTCCACGAGGCGGACGACTTCGTCGGGCTGCGCGACACGCTTCACGAGCTGGTCCTGGAAGGCGATCTGATCTGCGTGGAGGACAGCCTGCTGGTCAGCTTCGACGCGGAGCAGCTGAAGAAGCTGGCCGCGGAGGCGACGCCCGAGGTGGTGGCCGTGCTGGATCGCCTCGACTGAATGCGACTTTCGATGAGCGGAACCGCACCCCCGGAAAAGCCCCGCGCGCTGTTGCTGTTCGACCTGGACGGCACGCTGGTCGATACCTCGGGCGACATCGTGCACAGCGCCAACCACCTGCGCGAACGGATGGGGCTCGAGCCCCTGCCCGCGCCGGACGTGCTCGCCGAGGTGGGACGCGGCGCGGGATACCTGGTAGAGCACGTCACCGGCGTCGAGGAGGGATCCGGTCCGGGCTTCGCCGAGCTGCTCGACGAGTTCAAGCGACACTACCTGCAACACCAGTCCGAGCACTCGGTGCTCTACCCCGGAGCCGTCGACGCCCTCGTTTCACTGCGGCGGGACGCCGCGCTGTACGTGCTGTCCAACAAGCCGCACGCGGCGGTGATGCGCGAGGTCGAGCTGCACGAGATCGATCATTTCTTCGATGACGTCTGGGGAGCCGGGGCGCTGGCCGAGATCAAGCCTCACCCGCTGGGAATCGAGCTGGCGATGCGGCGCAGCGGTGTGCCGCCGGAGCGGACCTTGATGATCGGGGACATGGATGTCGACCTGGAGACCGCGGCCAACGCCGAAGTGCGCTCCGTGCTGGCCGACTACGGCTTCGGCAGCCCCGGGCCGGAATCTCCCGATCCCGCCGCGGTGATCGGCTCGCTGCCCGAGCTGGAAACAACCGTGCGGCGGCTGTTGGAGTAGCCGACTGCCGGCGGCGCAAACGGTTATCATCCCGTCATCGGGATCGCCTCTGGTCACGGCTCGATGAGGCAGAGAAGTCGGGCGGCGTACATGCGCCGCGCGAGCGCGACTATCTCGAGTCGTTCTTTCCATTCGGGGAGCGAGTGTAGTCGTACTTCTTCAGCTTGCGGTAGAGCGTCGCCACGCCGATTCCGAGCTGCTTGGCCGTGCGTTTCTGGTTCCCGTCGTTTTGCTCCAAGACTGCAAGGATGTAGCCTTTTTCGACCTCGCTGAGCGGTTGTACGGTCTCCCCGCCCACCACCGGCTTGGGAAACGCCTGGCGGACTTCCTCCGGGAGATCCTCGACCTGCACGCGGCTGCCCCTCGCGAGCGCGACGGCACGCTCCATGGCGTTCTCGAGCTCCCGCACGTTGCCCGGCCATTCGTAACGCAGCAGCTGATCGGCAGCGCTGGGGGCAAGGCCCGATATCTTGCGATCCATCCGCGTCGCTGTGTGCGCCAGCAGCAGCCGGGCGAGCGGCAGGATGTCATCCCGGCGATCGCGAAGCGGCGGAACGTGCAGCTCGACGACCTTGAGGCGGTAGTAGAGATCCTGCCGGAACAGGCTCTCGGCGACCCCGTGAACAAGGTCGCGGTTGGTGGCGGCAATCACGCGCGCATCCACCGCTCGGCTCTTGTTCTCCCCGACCCGACGGATTTCCCGTTCCTGCAACACACGCAGCAGCTTGACCTGCATGCCCGCAGAGATCTCACCGATCTCGTCGAGCAGCAGGGTCCCGTGGCTGGCGGCTTCGAACAGCCCGGGTCGGTCCGACATCGCTCCGGTGAACGCACCGCGCGCGTGCCCGAAGAGTTCGCTTTCCAGCAGTGTCTCGGTAATGGCGCCGCAGTTGACGGCAATGAACGGCCCCACCGCGCGGGTGGACTCTTCGTGGACGAGCCGTGCGATGCGCTCCTTGCCCACTCCGCTCTCGCCCGTGATGAGAACCGTGGCATCGACCTTCGCCACACGTCGCGCCAGGTCGACGACCTCCTGCATCTTCCCGCTCCTGGCGATGATTCCCGGTGGCTCCTCCACGTCGCAAGCCCCCGCTACCAGTGCCCTGCGGTGCCTGTGGAGCTTTGCCTCTGCGGCTTTCAAGGTCTCCGTGACCCGGCTCAGAGAAACACCGAGGCTCTCTTCGAGGCGTCCCTCATCGAAGAACGCCAGATCTTCGGCGTGCTCATCGCCCCACTCTTCGCGTGTCCGCCCCACGATGTGGCACGCGGCGTGCCCTTGGCCGAGACAGCGTTCTTCCAGGACGTAGATCTCCTTGCCGGCGGTCCTGCTGACGTAGCCGCTCAGCAAACCGCAAATGGTCCAACAGACGGCCGAATCCGAGCGTCCGAAGTGCAGTAGATGCTGCTCCGCCTCGTAAGACGCGAGCAGCATCGTCCCCTTCCTGGTCAGCGTGTCCTCACTGCCAGGCTGAGCGCGAAAGAGGCCCTCGAGGGCATAGATGTGTGGTCCAGCACGACGCCATTCTTCATTGCTTGCCCACTTGATCCCCCTTTTTATCGCCTCTGCCGCGCGCCAGCCGTGGGCAAAACCAAACTGGGTCAGCACCGCCCTGGCAGCGGTGAGACCGAAGTTCTCTACGAGATATTTCCTGTGGAGCCCCATGGCCACGGCGTCGAGCAGGAGGGCACGTTGCCCGGCGAAGCGGATCACGCCTCCCTCCGGGTCCAGCTCCAGGAGCTCTTGTTGATTCAGATCCTCGACACGCATCGCCCCTCCCAGCTATCTATCAAATTGAAAGCCACAATACTTCATTTTGATTGGTCCGGCCAGCTCTTTTTCTTTTCCCCCCGGCACCGGAATCCCTGCCAGGCGATGGCGCGAATGTTGCAAATCATTGGGGGGGAATCGTTCCGATCTCCGACTCGGCAGACGGCTCGAGGTGATCGAATTGGAACAGGAGCTCCGCTGGCGGAGCGCATCCACGGAGGTGAGAGATGACACAGATTGGCTTCAAAGAGCTCAAGGGGCGGATGATCATGGACAAGGGAGGGCACGAGATCGGCGTGCTGGCGGGGATCGACCTCAATGTCGACAACTGGCGAGTCACCGATATCGAGATCAAGGTGAACAAGGGCGTGCTCAAGGCCATGGGCATCAAGCGCCCCGTGTTTGGCACGCAGGCGATAACCGTTCCGATCTCGCAGATATCGCGCACGTCCGACGCGATCCTGCTCGAGGCCGAGCTGTCCAAGATCCAGTTCAGCAACAAGAAGTGATCGCGCGTTGCGGGGGAAGGCGAGGCACCCCGGTCCTTTCTGCTGCGCAGCGACATGACGAGGCGGTCGTCTTGGTCGAGCTGCACCGTGCCCAGCTGCGCCGGCCTCGAGTCAAGTCTCTGGAATCACTCACTCATCATCGATGGCACGGCAATTGCTTTCTGTTGGCGGCGAGGATTTATTGGCCCTGACCGACGGCGTCGACAACGCGTTCGAGGCCGCATTGAAAAGGAACAAGAAATGACGAGATCATCTAGATGTGACATCCGGGTGCCGAGCACAAAGGTCGCTGGCATCGCGCTGCTGGGCTTTCTTCTTCTCGGCTGCGCCACCGGTGGGCTGACCCGGCAGGACGTGCTGCGTCACTACGACTCGATCGCCGAGCTGAGCTCCGGCCTGGCAGATGCCGATCAAAAGGAAGCGGCGTTGCTCGCCCCCGCAGGAACAGAAAAGGCGCACGCGCTTTTGGACAAGGCGGTCGAACAAGCGGTGAACGCAGAAAAGACAGAAGCGTTGAAAACGGCAAAAAAGGGATTGATCGCCCTCGATGGCGTGATCGCGAACATGGCGCTCGTACATGATGGCTTCTCGGAGGTCCTGGAGACGCGCGCGCGAGCCAAGATGGAGGAAGCAGATGCGCTGTTCGAGGGAGACTTCGCAGACGCGGACGACCAGCTGCGCGAAACGGCGCTGATGGTCGAGCGGGGCAAGCTGCCCGAGGCGGCGAACCGTCGACCTGAGCTGATGGCGCTCTACGCCGACCTGGAAGTCAAGGCGATGAAGAAGGGCACCCGCAAGGCCGCCGAGGCCGCGATCGAAATGGCCGAGGACATGGATGCCGACGACCACGCGCCCAAGACCTTCGAGCGCGCTGTCCAGGAGCTTGCGTTGGTCAGCTCGGTGCTCGACGCCGATCGCACCAACACCGAGAAGGCGGACGAGCACGCCCGCCGCGCCATCTGGCTGGCCGGTCAAGCGATGACGATTACACGCCTGGCGTTGATATTCGAAGAAAACGACTACGAGCTCGAGGATATCGTCCTGTGGCACCAGAGCCAGCTCGACGAAATCAACGAGCCGCTCAACCAGTCCCTGCCGTTCGACGAATCGGAGGCGGCCGCGGTCATGCAGCTCCGCAGCTCCATCGCCGCGCTGCTCGAGGCGCTCGACGACATGCGCGGGACGTCGGTGTTGCAGCAGCAGAGGATCTCGGACCTGAGGGACGATTTGGATGCGCAGCGCGCGTCGTCCAACGAGAAAATCAAAGCTCTGATCGCCGGTTACCAGCAACAGATAGAGGAATGGAGGAAACAGTTCGCCTCGATGAAGCACGCGAGCAGATCGGAGCTCGCCAGGTTGCAGAAGGACGCCGCGGCCAAGCTATCCGAGACCAAGACCGCCTACGAGCGCGAGCTCGTGGCGCAAGCCGAGGCCGAGGCCGAGGCCGAGCAGCGCAGAAAGGCTTCGGCGAAGCGTTTCGAAGACGTTCGGAGGCTGTTCGGCGAGAACGAGGCAACAGTCTCGCGCCAGGGTGACAATATCCTGATCGCCGCACAAGGGTTCGACTTTCCCAGGGGGAGCATCGAGATCGGAGCGAAGAACTTCGGCCTGCTCGACAAGATCGTCACCGCAATCAACAGCTTCCCGCAATCGTCCATTCTGGTCACGGGGCACACGGACTCTTCCGGTAGCAAGGATCGGAACCTGCGGCTTTCGACCGAGCGCGCCGACAGCGTGGCTTCCTTCTTGACCACGGTCGGCAAGGTCCAAACCTCGCGCGTTCGGACGAGCGGCATGGGCGAAGAGGCCCCGGTCTCCAGCAATGGCAGCCGTGACGGACGCGCGAAAAATCGCCGCATCGAGGTGCTGATTGTCAACGAGCCGGCGGCGATCTAGCCGCCCGAACCTCCTGCCGCGATCGGCGGCACATCCAGCAAAAGGAAAGACCAATGAGATACTCTGTGTTGATCATCACCGTCTTTTTCGTCATCGGTTTCGCGGTGGGCTGCGAGTCGTCGGTGGAGGAAAAACCGGCGGTCGAGCCGCAACCGGGCACAGTCGCGGCGGCGCACCTCGACAACGCCAAGGACGAGACGAAAGAAGCCGTGCAATCGTTGCAGAGCTACGCCTACGCGCAGCGAAGCGCTTTTTTCGGCAACATGACGAAGAAACTGGTCGAGATCCAGGCGGAGCTCGATCGGCTCTCGGCCGAGCTCGATAGCGCCAGCCACGCTTCAAAGGCCGACGCCAGGGCCAAACTCGACGCGGTGCGCGCGAAGAGGTCCGAGGCGAAACGGCGGCTCGGCCAGGCCAAGAGCGCCACCGAGGCCGAATGGAACGCCGTGGCGACCGGCGTCGACGAGTCCTTCGGAGAGCTCGAGGACTCCTTCGAACGAACGCGCCAGTGGCTGAGCGACGAGATCGAGCCCTGATGGGTGAGAACCAGATAGCATCCACCGATGGCCCGGAAGTTGCAGTCAGGTGAGCTGCTTTGTCGATTCGAGCCTCACGAAGGTCGATCCACAAGAAAGGGAGAAAATTGTAATGAATACACTCAAGGTAACATTCGCGGTCAGCGCCTTTTTCCTGCTTCCGTTTCTGCTATCCGCGTGCGAAGAGTCGGGCAATAGCGACCCGGACGGGGGAGATACCGACACCGACACCGACACCGACACCGACTCCGACACCGATTCCGACACCGACAGCGACACCGACTCCGATTCCGACAGCGACACCGACAGCGACACCGATTCCGACACCGACAGCGACACTGATTCCGACATCGATTCCGACAGCGATACGGACGTCGGGCCAGGCCCAGCGCCGGTTGCCCTCGGAACGGCCGGCGATTTCGCGATCCTGGCAGAGTCGGAGATCTCAACCACCGGCGTCACGTCGGTTGTGGGAGATGTCGGGCTCAGTCCGGCCGCGCAGAGCTACATCACCGGCTTTTCCGAGACGCTCGACGCGTCTAACGAGTTCGCGACATCGAGCATGGTGACGGGAAGGATCTACGCAGCCGACATGGCGGTTCCTACTCCGGCCATACTGACCACGGCCGTTGGCGACATGGAGACCGCGTACACCGATGCGGCCGGACGGCCGTCGCCCGATTTCACCGGGCTCGGCGCCGGAGATATCAGCGGCCTGACCCTCGTGCCCGGCCTGTACAAGTGGGGGACGGGCGTCTCGATCAACACGGACGTGACCCTCGACGGCGGGCCGGACGACGTCTGGATATTCCAGATCGCGGAAGGCATCACCCAGGCCGACGGCACGAGCGTCCTCCTGACCGGCGGCGCGCTGCCCGAGAACATCTTCTGGCAGTCCTTCGGCAACGTCTCCCTCGGGACGACCGCGCATTTCGAGGGGATCATCTTGGCTCAAACGGGGATAACGTTGAACACCGGCGCGACGATCAACGGCCGGCTGTTGGCGCAGACCGCCGTTACCTTGGACGCCAGCACGGTCACACAGCCCACGCCATAGTGGCTGAGCGACGAGATCGAGCCCTGAGGCGAGATTGGAGACAACGCTCGCCCTCAACCGCCGGGTCGAGTCCCGTCGCCTTTTCGAGGGAGAGTCCTGTCCGACGGGCTGCTCGAGCAAACCAAGCACAAGTCGATGGGAGAACAGGAGCGTTCCATGAAGGTTCAAATCAATACCGACGGCAACATCGAGGGGCACGAGCTCTTGGCCGATCACATCAGGGGCGTGGTGAAAAGCGCCCTGAACCGGGCTGCCGGTCAGGTCACGCGAGTGGAGGTTCACCTGAGCGACGTGAACAGCCACAAGAGCAGCCACGACGACAAACGCTGCATGATGGAGGTCCGCCTCAAGGGCCGCCAGCCCATTGCGGTCACGGCGCAGGCGGAGTCGGTGGACAAGGTCGTCGACAACGCGGCGGAGAAACTGAACAGGTTGGTCGAGGGCACCCTCGGCCGGCAGCACCATCAAGAGAATCGCAGAACCGACCCGCCTGCGCCCGATTCGATCGCGTAAGCGCTCGCGCGAGAACAAGCTCGACGCACCGAGGAGGCCGGGCATCCCCTTGGGAAGGCAGCTCTCGTTCCGATGATTCGATGCGTTCGAGTCGGAGGCGCGGCCTATCATTTCGATTGCGTGCCAAGGCAACCGAACCGATTTTGCGATGCAACTACTTTGCATCCCACGACAACTGCACTTGGCACGCACTATGCAGTTCTTTCTGCTGGTCGATGCCCTCACCGGCGGAAGGGCAGCCCCAAAATCGGAGCGCGACCCTGCGCTCCGGAAGGAGATCTCATGGAAGCCCAGTCAAACACACACGACACTGTGCAGATCGGGGACCTGATCGTGGCCACCTTCGACTATGCCGCGCAGTACAGCACAGATCCGCGAGAAGTTTCGCGTCTTGCCACGGAGCTGGTCGTTTACATGCTCCGGCGTGCAGGAGAGACCTCACATTCACCGAGACGGCTGCAATCACTCGGGAATCGATAAGGTCGCCTGCGGTTACAACGCCCTGTCGAGCGAGTACGAGGATCTGGTTCCTGCGGGCGTTATCGATTCCGCGAAAGCCGTACGGATGGCGCTGCAGAACGCGGCATCCTTTTCGCAAATCCCAGTCGCGATGCGTCGGGGTGGAGTAGCCAGCTGAATGTCGAAACCACATTCCGCCGGACAGCAGCCGCCCGCGGCGAGAGCCGCCCTTCCAGTCGACCGTCGTGTATCCTCAGCGCCCGAATCGGTCGAGCTGCTCGACGGCGGCGAACAGGCCTATCCGCGCATGCTCCTGGCCATCGCGCGAGCGCGAAGAAGCGTGCACCTGGAGGTGTACGCCTTCGCGCCTTTCGGCGTGGGAGTCCGCTTTATCGAGGCGTTGGGGCAAGCTGCCAAACGCGGCGTGGCGGTGCAGGTCCTCATCGATGGTTGGGGCTCGGCATGGGGCGGGCGCGCAGTCGCCTCCGCCCTGCGCGAAGCCGGCTGCGTGGTTCGCATCCACAACCGACTGCTGGCGTTCTTCGTCGGCCGTTTCGGGCGCAACCATCGCAAAATCCTGCTCGTCGACGATGAGGTGGCCTTCCTCGGCGGAATCAACATCGGCGACGAAAATCTGGGCGAGGGCAAGCGCCTCGGATGGGCTGACCTGGCGATCGAGATCCGCGGGCCGCAATGCGTGCGTTTGGGCCAGATGATTCGGCGCGAGCCTCGGCGCCCGGTCGACAGTTCGTTGCGCATTCACCTTTGCGGTCTCGGAGGAGGTTGGCGCTTGCGCCGGCGGTATCTCAAGGCGTTTACGAGCGCGCGGCGCCGGATCCACATCGCTCACGGCTACTTCCTGCCCGATCTTGGGGTGGTTCGTGCCATCGCCGCCGCCGCTCGGCGTGGCGTTCAGGTTCGCCTGCTGCTCGCGGGACGAAGTGACGTTCCGTTCGCTCGCGCAGCTTCGAGAAGCCTCTATCGCCGGTTGCTGGCAGCGGGTGTCGCGATTCACGAGTGGAGCGACTCTGTCCTGCATGCGAAGGTGGCCACCGTCGATGGGCGCCGCCTTCTCGTGGGCAGCTTCAACCTGGATCCGTTTTCGCTCGCCAACCTCGAGGCGCTGGTCGAGGTTGCCGACCCCCGAGTCATCGAGCAGGGCGAGGCATGGATCCAGGACCATTTTTCGCGTTCTCTCCCAATGACGTCCGTGGATGCGAGCTTTTGGTTGCGCAGGTGGCTCCTCGATCCACTCGGCCGCATCGTCGCACGGCTGGCGGACGCCATCAGTCGGGTTGTCGCGAGCCCGAAGCAACGCCGCGCGGCGTCAGACTATGCCCTGGCATTGCGGAGTCCAGGCCATGATCCGGCAGAGATCGGGGACACAACGGTCAAGCCCCCGCCATTCAGCGAAAAATCGGACTCTCCAGACGCATAGCTCGCTCTGCGCCACGCCCGCATCGTCGAGCCGATCGGCAAACACGGGCAACATCGTTCCCGAGTTCTGCCAGGCCATCGTCGAGGCCAGTCCACCGCGCGCCGCGTGTTGAGCCGCACTATGTCTATGGGTACTCAGGTCCGGGCGAACGAGCGACTCGCCTCGACTGCGCGCCGCCCTGCTTCGCGGGCTTTTACTCGGAACAGCAGCGCAGGCCGAGATCCTCCCGGTGCCCGCTGGGGCCGTCCATCGTGTGGAAGGCCTCGCAGGACAGATCGTCGGCGCCGCGATCGAACGATCCGCCGCGGATCTCGCAGGGCCCGTCGGCGCAGGTCGACAGCCACTCGTAGACGTTGCCGCTCATGTCGAAGAGCCCCGGCGAGGCGCCCTGGCAGTCGGCGAGGCCAGCCACCTCGAGCGGCTCCCCCTCGCCCAGATCCGAGCCGTTGCAGGCGGTCTCCCGGTAGCTGTCTCCGTAGGGGTAGGGGTGTTGGGCGTTGCCTCCGCAAGCGCTCGTCCACTCGTCGCGCGAGCATAGCCGAAGCCCCTGCGCGGCGCAGTAGTCGCGTGCTCCGTACCAGGTCACCTGCACGACCGGGTGCGACTCGTATCCCTGCTGTACCGCGTAGCTTCCCTGGTCGACCAGCAGACGCGATCCCGGCTCGCCGACGAAGGCGCAGTCGTGGCCCTGGCAGTCGTTTCCCATCTCGGCGAGAAACGCGACGAAGGCCTCGTTGGTGACCTCGGTCGCGTCGATGCAGACCCCGCCGCTGGCGACCTGTTCGGTGGGACATGAAATCTCGTCACCTGCCGAGCATCCGGCCGCGGCGGTGCCACAGAGCGACAACACGGTCGCGAAGCAGCTGGAAATCGATCTGACCACAGGGTTCGAGAGTCCGGGCGACATGTTCGTTCCTCCTTGGTTTTCCGTCCGTTTGTCCTTGTGTCCCGACGCCGCTCGCCGGGACGTCGAAAAAAAGGTGCGTCCAGCGGACGAGAAGCGATACAAGATAGTTCTCGTGTCACGCGTTCGAAAGCCGATCTCGCTCGCTGTGCTTGTCTCGGCAGAGCTGCTCCTCGCCGCTGCGTCGGCCTCCGCCGGCGGCAGCCGCTCGACGGTGGCGATGCTGGCCGAGCGTCACCACCGGGAGGCGTCGGAGCGGACGGCGAGCGCTGTGCGCGGCCAGCTCTCTTCGCTGCCGGTCGAGCTCGAGGTGTGCTGGGTGGATCGTCTCCCGGGCGAGGTCCCGGACCAGATCAGCGAGGCCGAGCGCCGGGCCCGCTCGTCCGGCGCGATCGCGGTCTTCTGGTGCGACCTCGGTCGCGCCGACCGCATCTACCTCTACTTCGCCGCTCCGGGGGGAGGGCGAGTGCTGCTGCGGGAGCTCTCCGGACCGGACGGAGGCGGGCTTTCCGAGGCGCTGGCCGTGATCGTCTCCTCGTCGGTCGAGGCGATGCTCGCCGGCGGGAAGATAGGCGTGGCCGTGCCACGCGGCGAGCCGAGGGAAGAAAGGTCGTCCTTTGCGACCAGGCGTCCCCGAGACGGGTCGGCCGTATCCTCGAGAGCCGAGGCGAGCTACGCACTCGACATTCTCTCTGGAAGCGCCGGTCCCACCCACGGTCCGTCGCTGGCCGTCGGTCTGGACGCGGGAAAGCATTTCGCTTGCGAGCTGGGCTATCGCTTCGCGTTTCCGGTGGAGCGCAGCGCCCGCGGAGTCTCGCTGGAGCTGTGGCGGCATCCGATCTCGCTGTCTGCGCGCGCAGTGTTGCCGCTGTCGTTTTTTCGCCTTTCTGCGGGGCTGGCGCTGACCGTCGATACCGTCACCGAGAATGTCCGCGCCCTGGACGATCGCGCCGAGGTCTCGGGCGAGGGCGCCGAGGTGTACGTCTCGTTGATGCCGCTGATCCGACTGGACGGCCGCCTGGCAGACGGCGTGTGGCTGTTCGCGCTGGCGGGCGCCGACATCTGCCTGCGCGAGCTGAGCTACGAGGTCGCGACCCCCTCGGGGTCGCACAGCGTGATCGACACCTGGAGGGTGAGGCCCTCGTTCTCGCTCGGTCTGGCGGTCGCGCTCGGCCGGTGAAAAAAAAGGGACATCCCGGCTCCCGGCGACAAGGCACTGGTATGACGTGAGACCGATGCGAGAACGACGTGACCGGACGGAACGTTGGGCCGACGACCTGTCGCTGACCCGGGCGGCGTCCGCCGGAGATCGCGAGGCGCAGCGCAGACTGGCCGAGCGCCTGGCGGGCCCGGTGCGCACCACGGTCGGATATCTGTTGGGCGGGGACAGCGACGCCGAAGACGTCTCCCAGCTCGCGATCGTGGAAATCCTCCGCGCCGCCGGGTCGTTTCGCCAGGAAGGCACACTCGGGGCTTTCGCACAGAGAATCGCTACACGAACAACGATGCGACATCTGCGCCGCCGCCGCCGGAGAGCCGAGGTGCATCGCCTCGCCGGCGACGGGGGGCGCGCGCCGGTCTGTCCCGACGAGTCGCTCCAGCGGACGCAGCTTCGAGCTCGGCTGGCCGCGGCGCTGCAGAAGCTCTCCTTCGAGCGTCGCCTCGCCGTCGTGCTGCACCACGTGCAGGGTTGGAGCATCGCCGAGATAGCGGAGCTGACCGAGGCGCCGCCCAACACCGTCAGAGACCGCCTGCGACAGGGACGCAGGCTGCTGAGGAAACGGGTGATGGCCGATCCGGCTTTGCGGAGCTTCGCAGGGGAGATCTCGTCATGAGTCGAAGACCGAGGACCTGTGCCGAGCTCGAAGATCTCTACCTGCGCGCCGCAGGGGGCGAGGAGCTTCCCGCCGAGTTGGCCGAGGCGCTGCGAGAGCACCTGGCCGGCTGTCCGAGGTGCAAGGCGATCGGCGAGCTGTTCGAAGCGGTCTCGGAAAAAGACGGAGATCCCGGTCCGCTCGGTCGGCTCGACGAGATCGCCGAGCGGCGCTTCGTCGACGGCGCGCTGGACCTTCTCGACCGCGGCGAGACGGCGCAGTCGGACGAAGGGGCACGCGGCAGGATGCGGCGGCGTCTTCGCCTCTCGGTTGCCGCCGCGGCGCTCGTCGCCGCGGGGGTCGCCGTTTCGGTTTTTCTGGTCTTTCAGGGTAACGAAGACGGAGCGCCGCTGTCGGATCCCGCCTTCGTGCGGCAGCTCGGCGGCGAGCTGCTGCTGATCTCCGATCAGGTGACGCTGGATGGAGCCGAGGCCCGGATCGGGGACTCGCTCGCGGCCGGAAAGGAGCTGCGGGTGCGAGACGGCCGGGCGCTGGTGCGGCTCGACGGAGAGATAGTGATCTCGGTCGGGGATCGCAGCCAGCTGAAGATCCGTCGTCTGGACGAACGGCGCATGGTCTGCGAGCTGGTCGAAGGCGAGGTGGCGATCTCCGCCACTCCGGGTCGCGCCGGTCCTCCGCTGGAGATCGAAGCGCCCGGGGGAGTGGTGCGTGTCACCGGGACGGTGCTGGCCGTGAGCGCTCGCAGCGGCGGGACGACGGTAGCGGTGGTGCGCGGTCGGGTCGAGGTCGAGGATTGCGGCTTGGGCGGGAAGCGCTCGCTGGGGTCGTTGTCGCGAGTCGAGCTGGGCGGAGGGGAGATCGAGCCCTGCGGGGTGGCCGAGAGCGCCGCGATCCTTGCCCGCACCGCTGCCGCCGAGCTGGTCTCGGCCCGCGGTGCGGCGATCGTCGAGCTGACCAGCCTGCCCGCCGGAGTCGACGTGCACCTGGACGGCGCTCCCTTGGGGAAAACGCCGCTGACCGCCGGCGTGAAGCCGGGACACCGCAAGCTCGAGCTGGTCTCCGCGGGGGATGGTGCCGCTGCCGACGACTCGCGCGCAGTGACGGAGATCGTCGACCTGTATCCCGGTCAGACGCTCTCCAGGACGTTCGACCTGTCGCCGGAGGCGGTCGCTTTCAAGGGCGAGGACACGGCGCGAGAGAGCGCAGGCGGCGCCGGCGCGAAGAGAGAGACGGACGGACCGGGTCCGGTGGAGCTGCTGGAGCGGGCGCAGCGACTGCGAGAGAGGGGGGAGCACCGGCGCGCGGCCCGCGCCCTGCGCGAGCTGCTGCGGCGTTTTCCGGACAGCGGGGAGGCCTCCTCTTCGCTGGTTTCGCTCGGCAGGATGGAGCTGGATCTGCTCGGAGATCCGGCCAGCGCGCTCGGCAGGTTCGAGCGCTATCTGGAGAGATATCCGCACGGCCCCCTCGCGCTGGAGGCTCTGTGGAGCAAGGCGCGAGCCCTGCGCCTCCAGCGGCGAGTCGACGCAGAACGCCGCGCGCTGGAGCGCTTCGTCGCGCGCTTTCCCGGAGCGTTGCAGGCCGAGCGGGCGAGGGAGCGCCTGGACGCCTCGAGGTCGCAGGGAGAATAGTGCTCGCGGCCCGTCGAGATTTCGACGTCCCGATCTCGGTCGGCGCGGCACAGGTTCATTGGGTAACAGTAGCAGGCCGGCTCCCGGGTGGAGACGGCGGGGAGGATCAATGATGAAACGCGAATGGACGAAATCCTTGGCGATGCTGCTCGTCGCCGGAGCGCTGGCAGCCGGCTGCGGCGACGAGAGCAAGACCGTGGCCGAGACCGACGCCGGGCCGGACGCCGACACGGACGCGGATGCCGACACGGACGCGGATACCGACACGGACGCGGATACCGACACGGACGCGGATACCGACACGGATACGGATACCGGAACCGCGGCGCTGGAGCTGATCGCGGTCCAGCCCCAGGCGGCCTCGCGCGAAGAAGAGACTCCGCTTTCGCTGATGGGTACGGGGTTCGCGCAGGAGATGACGGTTCGCCTCTACGACGACGCTTCCGAGACCGAGGTGGATCTGGGGGCGGCGAGCGTCGAGGCCGACGGGCAGAGCGCGAGCGTGACGCTGCCCGCCGACTCGACGCGGCCGCAGGGCTACTACGACGTCACCGTTGCCAACTCGCAAAGCGAGAGCGACACGTTGCTCGACGCGCTCTACGTCTCGGCGCTGACCTCGCCGGTCGTCGAGCTGGTGGAACCGCCCCTGGCCTGGACTGGCGTCTCCACCGACGAGGTGGTTTCCGATCGCACGGTGCAGATCAAGGGAGACGGCTTCGTCAACACTCCCTCGGTGAGCTGGGTCTCGACCGAGGATCCGGACGTCTCGTTCGATGCGCTGGAGGTGCATTTCATCGACTCGGAGACGCTCGAGGCGGTCGTGCCGTCCGAGTCGGCGCCGATGCCGGCCGGCGACTACCACGTCTGGGTTCGCAACCCGGACAACCTTTCGGGGCAGTGGATCGACGCGGAGACGGACGAGCCCGGCATCTTCGTCGTGACCGAGGTCCCGCCTCCGCAGATCGACGAAATCGAGCCGGTGCAGTGGCCGTTCATGGATCTGCTCGATCCCTTCACCGTTCGCGGGCAGTACTTCGTGGAAGGCGCCACGATCGCGTTCGTCACCCCGAACGGAGACGAGGAGCTGAGCAACGTCGCTTACGTGGACGAGACCGAGCTGACGGCGACCATCGAGGGCAGCACTTTCGATGTGGGGCTCTACCCGGTGCGCGTGACCAACCCGGACGGCCAGTGGGACGTCTTCTACGCCTTCGAGTCCAAGAACGGGACCGATGGACATTTCGACGAACAGAGCTTCCAGGCGCTGGACGGATCGCCGCTGAACACCGCGCGGGAGCGGCTCGCCGTCGAGCACGGCTTCGACGACTTCGGCGGCACGCACCTCTACGCGCTGGGCGGAATCGACTCGGCCGGCGACGTCCGCGCCGACGCCGAGCGAGCCGGGGTCAACCTCTACGGCGAGCTCGGAGGCTGGTCCGCGCTCGAGCAGTGGGTCTCGGTCGAGCAGCCGCGCGCGCCGAACGAGCTGGTCACGCCCCGCCAGGGCCACGGGCTGGTTCGAGTGGGAGACTGGCTGTACTCCGTCGGCGGCAGCCCGGACAACACCAAGGGTCAGCTCGACTCGGAGCTGACAGCGCTGGACACGGTGGAGTCCGCCCGGATCCTGGGACTCGACACGCGACCGGCACCGGAGGACCCCACGGCGGCGGGCGAAGGCGACCTTCCCGAGGGCACCTGGTACTACCGCGTTTCGGCCGTGGGCGACTGGGGCGAGAGCCTCGCCTCCAAGGAGGTCCAGATCCTGAACGCCGCCGGAGCCTTCGAGGTCTGCTGGGAGGCCGTCGGCGGCGCCGACTCCTACAACGTCTACCGCTCGCCAGCGGCCGACGGGCGTCCGGGTACGACAAGGCTGATCGACGGCGAGCAGCCCGGAACCTGCTTCGTGGACGACGGCTCGGCGGCTCCGGCTCCGGGTTTCGTCTCGGGCGCCTCGCTGTCCGGAGGCGACCTGGCGGAAGGCATCTGGACCTATCGCCTGACTTCGGTGGTCGGCGGCGCGGAGTCTCCGGCCGGATATCGCACCTCGGTGCAGCTCGCCGCCGGCGAGGGCACGGTGACTCTGTCATGGAACGAGGTCCCAGGCGCGACCTACAACGTCTACCGCACCCTCGACTCCGCGGTGGAGGCGAGCGGCGACGAGCAGACGTTCCTGATCGAGACCGGCCTGACCGAGAGCGGCTGGACGGACGACGGGAGCACCGCGCCGGACGACCAGCTCGCCGCCCCGGACGGAGTGCGCCCTCTGCCCCCCGGCAGCCTCGGGCGCTGGCGCCAGCTCGACTCGCTGCTGTCGGAGCCGCGCGAGGGCCCGGGAGTCGCCACGGCGCTGATTCCGTCCGGAGAGGTGGATGTCGATGACTCCACGTACCTCTACGTCGCAGGCGGGCGGCCTCACGCCGGAGGGGACGGCTACCTGACCACGGTGGAGCGGGCCCTGGTGCTCGACAACGGAGACCTGGATCCGTTCGTCGTGGAGAGCAACGAGATGAACACGGCGCGGGCGTTTTTTCCGCTGCTCAGCACGCACGATCGTTCCTCCACCGGGATTCCCGACGTTCCGCCGTTGAGCAAGGGACCGTACCCCTTCTCTCTCGCGGAGGAGCCGGTCTTCCTGGTCGCGATCGCGGGCGACGAGGGTGTCGAGACCCCGCAGAACAGCGGAATCGTCGAGATAGAGGCGGCCGAGGCCGCGGTTCCCGACGGCGTGCTGGACGTGTGGACGATTCAGAGCGCCGGGCTGCCGATGGGCCGGCGCACCTTCGCGCACGACGGTGTGATCGTCGACGATTTCCTCTACGCGTTTCCCGGGGTCGACCAGGAGACGAGCGGCGGCGAGCCTTCGCCGCTGATCTCGAACACCTCGCGTTTTCCGCTGACGATTCCGCCGGAGCTCCCCGAAGAGCTGATCGATCCCTTCATGGCGGCCAACGCCTCCCTGGCCACGTCCCGCTCCTACTACGACACGACCCGTGTCAACGCCCACGTTTACGTGGTGGGCGGGAACGACGGCAGCGGTCCCACCGCTTCGGTGGAGAGCATTCCGCAGTAGAGCCCGACCTGGCGACGCGAACCTTTCCCATCTCGACGGCTCCGCCGATCCTCCGCGCGCGCCGTCTCCTCAGCCAGGGCGGTCCATCTCGCAGGCCTCGGGACGGGGGCCGAAGATCGCGGTTCCGACCCGCACCAGGGTCGCTCCCTCCTCGATCGCGGCCTCGAAGTCCTGGCTCATGCCCATCGAGAGGTGGGGCAGCCGCTCGGGCCCGCCGAGGCTGTCGCGCAGCCGGCGCAGCTCGCTGAAGTAGCGCCTGGTCTGCTCCACCTTCAGCTCGAAAGGCGGGATCGTCATCAGCCCCCCCAGCTCGAGCCGCTCGGCGTTTTCGATCGCCCCGAGCAGCTTCTCGGCCTCGCCGGAGTCGCAGCCCGATTTCTGCTCCTCGCCCCCGACGTTGACCTGCACCAGGCAGGGGATCTCGATCCCGCGGCGCTCGGCCTGGCGTTCCAGCTCGGAGACCAGCTTGATCGAGTCGACCGTCTCGACCATCGCTCCGGCGCGGGCGGCGTACTTGGCCTTGTTGCGCTGCAGGTGCCCGATGAAGTGCCAGCGCAGCTCGGTCAGATCCTCCAGCTCGGCGGCCTTGTCGCGCAGCTCCTGGGCGTAGTTCTCGCCGAAGGCGCGCTGGCCGGCGGCGTAGGCGGCCCGGATCGCCTCGCTGGGGTGCAGCTTGGAGACGGCGACCAGCGAGACCGAGCCCGGATCTCTGCCGCAGCCCGAGGCCGCGGCCGCGATGCGTTCCTTTACGGATTGGAGATTGGCCGCGATGTCGATCATGGCAGTGGATACCCCTGCAGGGCGCCGGCCGCGACCAGCGCGCGCAGCACGCGCGAGATCGGCAGCCCGACGACGTTGAAATAATCACCCTCGATCCGCTCGACGAGAAAGGCGCCGATGCCCTGGATCGCGTATGCGCCGGCCTTGTCGTCGCCCTCGCCGGTCGCGGCGTAGGATTCAATCTCATCTTCTTCGAGCGGGTGAAAGACGACCTCGGTCAGCTCCTGGCCGGCGGTCCAGCTCGACTCGTGGCGGCCCACGGTCCAGCCGGTGATCACGGTGTGGGCGCGGCCCGAGAGGAGCGAGAGCATCTCGGCGGCGTGGTCGCGATCGCGAGGCTTGGTCAGCAGCTCGTCGCCGAGCGCGACCACCGTGTCGGCCGCGACGATCCAGGGTTGCCGCGAGCGGCGCGCCAGCCGCGTCGCCACGGTCAGGCCCTTGTCGCCAGCGGCCCGCCGGGCGAAGTCGGCCGGCGTCTCGCCGGGCAGGCGGCGCTCCTCGAGCTCGGCGGGGACCACCTCGAAGGAGAGGCCCGCCTCGCGCAGCAGCCGCTCGCGACGCGGGGAAGCCGAGGCCAGCACGATCCGTTCGTCAGCGCTCATGGCAGGCATCGTAGACCCGGGCGAAACAGTGTCAAATGCCTGGCCGTCCGACGACGAGGGGGCACGGGATCCTCTCGCTGGAGCGGGCGCGGAGCTCGTTTGATATCCAAATAGGTTGCAAGGAACTCTTGACGGAGCTGGTATGGGGGCGATAGGATAAACCCGTTCGGCACAGGAAACCCGGCCGCCACCGCGGCCGACCAGCAACAGGAAGGGGGACCCTCCATGATCACGCCGAGAGCCGAGAGCCGAATTAGGACGCATCGGTAGTCTCGAAGCGAGGCTGCATTATTCTCATGGAGCGGCATTTCAAGGGGGAGAGCCCGTATTCGAGCACGTACTTTTCAAGGACAACATCGCTGAATACAATGGCGGCGGTTCTATGAGCCGGAATTTCCATGCGGTCTACTGGCAATGCAGATTCGAAGACAACATTGCAGAATATTT
>JAWOBP010000226.1:0-52197 GCA_046484285.1 Polyangia bacterium | reverse complement strand
TAAGCATTCAACAGGTCAGAGAGCTGCAGGATAGGCTGTCAAGGAAGGCCTACGAGGACAGGGGTCACGTGGAGATCATCCTGGATGCCGAAGCTCCTCGAGGCTCTTGGCCAGCCAGGCGCCGATCAGCTTCAGCACTCTTGGGCGGGGTAGCAGGAAGGGGCGCTCCTGCTCGCAGCGGTTGGTGACGAAGTAGGCTTTGTCGGGGCTCCAGAATCTCATCGCGGTCCTCCCGGCTTGCGGCGCGCCGTCCCATTTCGGCGCTGCTCACAGTAGATATCGGCCGCTCGGCCCCGCCGGTTGCATTTTTTTGAAAACCCCAACGATCCCAACGCGATCCGTTTAGGGGGTAAGGGACAAAAAAGGTAAAAAAGGTGGCTCACCACAAAAGCGGTTGCTAGGCTTGCCTCATGCTCGCGCACCTCAAGACGACTCCTCTGGTCTTCGCTGCCGCGATAGCATGTGGCACATGGGCTCCCCCTCAGCACGCGACGGACCCTGAGCCGGGCAGTGGCAGCTCCGATACCGCTCCTTTTGGGGGAAACGACACCGCCTCTGCCGGGCACATCTCGCCCGATGCCGGACCTTCACAATCAGAGCTATTGGACATCGACTCGATGGGCCCTTACTTCGCCGGTATCCTGGAGGGAGAAGCGGCCGCGGCATTGGCCGAAGACCGCCTGGAAGACGCCGTCGAGTTCTTCGACGAGATCGGTCACAGGAGCTACGATCCGACTCTGACGCCGCGCGCCCTGTTCCTCGCAGCATACCTGTCCCAACGTCTCGGAAACGACGAGCGCGCGCTGTCCGAGATCCCCGAACTGGCCGAGCGTCTGCCCATGGTCGCCGACACAGCTTTGGAGACCGCAGCGCTGGCCGCGCTGAACCTGGAGAAATACGACGAGGCGATCCGGTTGGCGCACTCTGTCTCCCCGGGTTCTCTGGAAGCAGAGGCCGCATCGATCATCGCCGCTGACGCACTGGTGGCGCTCGAGCGCTGGGAGGAGGCCGCCGCCGCCTACCGGGAGCACCTGGAACGCTGGTCCGACAAAAAACGCAACTGCGAGGTGATCAGCAAGCTCGTTTCCTGCGAGACGAGCCTGGCGACCGCCGGAGAAGAGGTGGACGCGCGCCTGGCACGCGACGCTCTGGCGCGGATCGAACGGCTGCTGGCGCAGCATTCCTCGGGACGCTGGGCGAGGATCGCCGCCGACTGCGAAAAAAAATTGCGCGAGGCCCTGGGCGAGCCGTCCCCGGAGAACCTCCGCGAGCGCCCTGCCGCGCATCGAGCCTACGAAGAAGCCCGCGACCTGATGCGCCGCATGCGCAACGAAGAGGCCGAACGGGCTTTCAATCGCGTCGTCCGTCTGGCGCGCGACGGAAAGAGCCTCGAGTGCCGGGCTCGTCTCGACCGCGCCAGGATGATCAGGCGCCAGCGCGACCACGAGCGTGCCGCCGAGTCGTTCGCCCAGACCGCCGAGCTGTGCGAGGATCCCTACGTCCGTGTCCGCGCTCTCTACAACGCTGGTCGAAGCTACGCTTCGGCCGAACGCACAACCGACGCGATCGTCGCCTTCAACGCAGTCGAGAGGGACTATCCCGATCACTCCTACGCCGACGACGCGAGGCTGCGCGCGGCGCGATGCCACCTGGAGGACGGCGATCGCGAAAAATTCCTGGATCTGCTCTCCACGCTTCCCGACGACTACCCCTCGGGAGACATGCGCGCCGAGGCGCTCTGGATCGTGGCCCACGACGCAATCGAAAGAGAAGACCTCGAGGCGGCGCGCAAGGCACTATTTCGCTATTTCGAGATGTTCCCGGTGGAGGACGGCTGGTACTCCTCGGGGCGCTCCGGCTACTGGTTGGGACGTGTCGAGCAGCTCGCGGGCAACACGGAAAGCGCCGTGGAGCGCTACGAGCACGTGATCGCCACGGCGCCTCTGACCTACTACATGGTCCTGGCCCACGCCCGGCTGCGCGCGATCGATCCGGTGCGGGCGACCGCCCTGATCGCCCGGCTGGCTCCACCCGGCGGACGGCTGACCACCCGTTTCCCAAAGGAGCTGCTCGGACGGCATCGCCCCCTGGCGACCGGGATCGAGCTGATGCGTCTCGGCCTCACCACGCGCGGGAAACGAGAGCTGCGGCGACTGGTCGCCGACCCCGGCAGTCCCGCCGATCTCCACCTGGTGGTCGCCGCGCTGTTCCGCCGCACGGGGAGCTTCGTGGAAGCGCGCGAGGTGGCGTCGATCGGCGAGAGCGACTGGCGGCAACGCTACCCGGCCGGCAACGCTCTTGCCCGCTGGATGCTGGCCTACCCGCTCGCCTACGAGGAGGAGGTCGCGGCGGCCGCGAAGGAAAGCGGCGTCGACGAGTCGCTGATCTACGCGGTGATGCGCGAGGAAAGCGGGTTCAACGGCGACATCGAGTCCTGGGCCAACGCGATCGGCCTGATGCAGCTGATCCTGCCCACGGCCAGGAGCATGGGCAGGCGGCTCGGTATCCGGGTCAACCGGCGCACGTTGCGCCGTCCGCGAGTCAACCTCCGCCTCGGCGCGGGCTACCTGGCCTACCTCGAGGAGAAGTTCGACGGAAACCCCGCGTTGATGATCGCCGGGTACAACGCGGGCGAGGGAGCCGTGGACAACTGGATCGCAAAGCGCGGCGGCGAGCCGCTGGACGAATTCGTCGAATGGATTCCCTACCGGCAAACGCGCGGTTACACCAAGCGCGTGCTGGCCACCTACGCGGTCTACGCCTTCCTCTACGGCGAGGAGCGCCCGCTGCTCGCACCTCCGCTGGAGATACCCTCCAAGAGCTAGTGCCTCGTCAACCCCACAATGCCGGGTCGGGCCGGCCCTCATCGACGATCCCTGCGTCACTCCTCCTCGAATTGGCACCGCCAGTCCTTCGTCGTCCTTCCCTGGCCTCGCGGACAGTTGCTCGCTCTACTCGAACGTTTTCGATTGACTCGGCACTAGACGACCACGCGCGGAGCGCCGGGCGCCGCGCGGGTGACCAGCTCGTAGTTGATCGTGCCGGCCAGGGCGGCCAGGTCCTCGGCGGCGATCCTTTCGTCGCCCTGCCGGCCGAGCAGCACGACCTCGTCTTCCGCGGCCGCATTGGGAACGTCGGTGACGTCGACCATCGTCAGGTTCATGCAGACCCGGCCCCGCACCGGAGCACGAACGCCGCGCACCAGCACGTGGGCAGAGTTGCCGAGGCTGCGATCGTAGCCGTCCGCGTATCCGATCGGCAGCATCGCCAGCCGCGTGGCGCGCGTGGCGCGGTAGGTCCGCCCGTAGCCCACGTAGTCGCCGGTGGGCACGTCCTTGATCTGGGTGACGCGCGTCTTCCAGGTCATCACCGGGTGCAGCTCGACCGCCTCGCGCCCGCGCAGACTGGCGGAGACGAAGGTCTCCTTGGAGGGCCACAGGCCGTAAAGCGCGATCCCGACGCGGATCAGGTCCAGATGGGTCTCGGAAAACAGGATCGCCGCCGCGGAGCAGGCCGTGTGCTTGATCGGGGGATCGAGACCCTGCTCGGCGAGGCTCTCCAGCAGTTGCGAAAAGCGGCGTCGCTGATACTCGGCAAAGGCGTGGTCGGTGGTGTCCTCGATATCCGCGAAGTGAGTGTAGACCCCTTCGATCTCGACGCCGCGACTCCGCAGCAGCCGGACGGCTTCGGGGATCTCTCGCCGCAGCAGCCCCTGCCTGTTGGTTCCGGTCTCCAGCTTGAGATGAACGAGCAAAGTCCCGTCACTCTCGAGCTCGCAGATACGGCGCACGGCCTCCAGCGATGGAACCGTCAGCCGCAGCCCGGATCTCGACGCATCCGGCAGCAGCTCGCGAGGAGTGTCTCCCAGCACCAGGATCGGCGCCTCGATCCCGGCCTCGCGCAGCGCCAGTCCCTCTCGTGCCCAGAAGACGCCCAGCCAGTCGGCCCCGCCCCGCAGCGACTCACGGGAGATATCGATCAGCCCGTGACCGTAGGCGTCGGCCTTGACGATCGCCGCCAGCCGCCTCTCGGGTCCGGCCAGCGAGCGGAACGCACCGATGTTGTGCCGCAACGCCGCGGCGCTGATCTCGACCCATGTGTTGGCGCGCCGGATCCGTGGGGCTCTTTCGTTCATGAGCAGAAGATACGCGACTGGCCGAACAATGCCAGCGGTCAGATATCCTTGCAGCAGCGGAATCCGGCGTAGAGCGATTCCCAGTTCGCATTGTAGGTGCAAAGCAGCCTGGCGCTCGCCGAGGCGCAGTTGAAGGCCCCGCCGCGAATCTCGAATCCGCGTGCGTCCGAGGTGGAAGGCACGATCTCCCAGACGTTGCCGTTGATGTCAAAGGCTCCGAACTCGCCGGTGCAACCGGAGAAGGATCCCGTCGGCATGACGCGAAAACAGCTGCCGTTGCCCGAGCAGTAGTACTCGTAGGCAGGGCAACTCGAGTCGGAGCACAGCTCGGATTCGCAGATCGGCCCGCAGTGGTATCCGCAGTTGGAGCCGGTCCAGCAGATCTCCGAAGAGATCGAATTGTCGTCGCAGTAGTCGTCACACCAGGTATCGACGCAGTTGCAGATCTCGGGATCGTAGATATCGCCAAAGGCGTAGTTGGCCTGCGCGGTTCCCGTGCAGGCGAAGTACCACTCGTCCGGCTCGCAGAGCCTCTTGCCGGCTTCCTGGCACGCGCTCTGGAACTGGTCCAGGACCGACAGGTTGATGTAGCTCACGTACCACGGGATCACGTCGGGCCGCGATCGCGCCACCGAGGTATCCGAACCCATCGAGTACTCCGTGGCGTCGTCCCGCGAGGCCTCGTAGCGATCCATGCAGAACGCCCCGACGCCGAAGGTTGCGCTGGCCGGCACGTAGACCATGTCGGCGGGGCAGAGATCGGCGTCCGTATCCGTGTCGGTATCCGCATCCGTGTCGGTATCCGTGTCCGTGTCCGTATCGGTGTCCGTGTCGGAATCCGTGTCCGTGTCGGTATCCGTGTCCGTATCCGTGTCCGTGTCGGTATCCGTGTCCGTATCCGCATCGACATCTCCACCGGTGTCTATGCAGCCGCCGTCCTCTGTCGCGGTTTCGGTGTCTGTAGCGGTGTCGGTGTCCGCGTCGGTATCGGAATCTGTGTCGGTATCGGAGTCGGAATCCGCGTCGGTATCGGAGTCTGCGTCGGAGTCCGCGTCCGCATCGGAGTCGGTCTGGCCGAGAGAGGCGTCCGGCTCGAGACTCGCCCAGTAGTCCTTCATGTCGCCGAGGCAACCCGTGGACAGTGTCGCCGCCAGCGCCATGATGAAGATTGCTTGTCGGCTCGTCGCGTACGGCATCGATCCCGTCCTTCCCGCGCGGTTCGGATTGCCGCGCACCAACATCATAACTCCACGGCGGTTCGCTGTCTCGAATATGTGGAGAACCCATTGGTTGCGACCTTGGAGCGGGTGGACAATACTGAGCGGCGATGAGGATCTGCATCTCGAAACTGCTGTTTTTGGCCGCGTTTTTCGCTTGCGGATGCGGCTCGGGCGAGGATGGTGAGCCCGACAGTGATCGCGAGCCCGGCGAGAAGCCGGCCGAATTTGACGCAAAGGCGCGAGTCGAAGCAGCGGACGATGCCGTGTCCGCTCCCCGTGCGGAGCCGGCCGCGATTCGCGGGACCAAGGTCGTGGTGCTGGGCAGCGGGACTCCGGTGCCGAACCCGGATCGGAGCGGCCCCGCGACCGTCGTAATCGCGGGGGGACGACCGTACATCGTCGACGCCGGGCCCGGGATCGTCCGCCGCGCCGCCGAGGCCGCGCGCCGCGGAGTGAGACAGCTCGACCCGCGTCTGCTCGACACGCTGTTTCTCACCCACCTCCACTCGGACCACACCGCGGGTCTGCCGGACCTCTGGCTCACGCCGGCGGCGGTGGGCAGGCCGCGGCCGCTGCACGTCTTCGGCCCTCCGGGAAGCGCGCGGATGGCAAGGCACCTCGAGGCCGCCTGGAGCGAGGATCTGGCGGTCAGGACGGAGGACGACAGCCCCGGCCGCTCGAGAGGCTACGGCCTCGAGGTTGAGGAAATCGAGCCGGGAGTCGTGTTCGAGGACGAAAACGTGAAGGTCACGGCGTTCGCGGTGGATCACGGAAGCTGGGAGCACGCCTACGGATACCGGTTCGATGCGCCGGATCGCTCGGTGGTCGTCTCCGGGGACACGGCGCCGGTCGACTCGGTGGTCGAGGCCTGCGACGGCTGCGACGTGCTGGTGCACGAGGTCTACTGCGAGGCCGGCTGGAGGCCGGGACCGCCGTCGTGGCGCCGCTACCACGCCACCCACCACACCTCCGCCCCGCAGCTGGCCGAGATCGCCTCGCGGGCCAAACCCGAGCTGCTGGTGCTTACCCACCTGCTGCTGTTCGGCTGCTCCAAAGAGCGCCTGTTGTCAGAGGTGACCGCCGGCTACGACGGCGAGGTCTGGCTACCCGACGATCTGCAGATCCTGTAGACAGTCGCCGACAGGCCGGGCCCGCTCAGAAAACGATGTCGTCCGCCGTCCCCATCTCCCGATCCGATCCGGGAGAGATCACGACGGAGCTGCCGTCGTCTCCGCAGATCACGTCGTACTCCGCTCCCCACGGATCCAGGATCGGCCGGTCGGCGATCATGCGGGCGCGCTTGAGGTCTTTCAGCTCGGGGCACTCGGCCTCTTTGAGAATGTAGACCTCCACCGCCTTGCCGATCGCGGCCGCCTCCTCCATCGCCCGATCTCGCTTGCGCTCGTTGGGCGAGACGATCGAAGAGAGCGTGACGAGCGCCACCAGCGAGATCAGCAGCGAGACGGCCAGGAACATCCCGGTCGCCACCAGCAAGCGGCTCTCCCGCTCGCGTGGTTCGTGCTGCTCTCGGTCGGAGTCGCTCAAGCCGGCTTGCCTCTCTCGATCCCAGTATAGCCAATTTTCTCCGGATCGGCGGACGGATCCGCAAAAAGCCATTCGCCAAACAATTCAGTGTGTTTTCAAAAAGCAACAAATTGGTTATTTTCCACGTGAATCGAATCGGGAGCATCCGGCAGCGGGGAGAAACGATGAAGGGCGTGTTCGTCATCTGTCTCGAGGAGCTCGCGTGCAAGCGCTGGGGAGCCGACGTGTGGGGACGCGCGTTGCAAAGAGCCGGGATGGAGGGCGACGAGATGTTCGTCGCCACTCGCGACGTGCCCGACGAGCTCGCGATGGGTATGTTCGAGGCGGTCTGCCGCGAGGCCGGAATCGAGCGGTCGGAGCTGGCGGGCGAGTTCGGCCGTTACTGGATCGACGAGTTCGCGCCCCGCTTCTACCGCATGTACTACGAGTGCGTCGCCTCGGTGCGGGAATTCTTGCTGCAGCTCGACGAGGTGCACCGCCAGACCACCGAGTTCATCGCCGGCGCGGATCCGCCGCGCTTCGAGTACGAGTGGAAGGACGACGACCTGCTGGAGATGCGCTACGTCTCCTCTCGCGGCCTGCTCGACTTCGCCGCCGAGCTCGTCGCCAGCGCGGGGCGCCACTTCGGCGAGCCGCTCGATGTGACCAGAATCGGCGAGGACCGCCTGCGCATCCGTTTTTCTCAGCCCGGCTGACGGCCAAAGCGCGGCTTCGCGCTAATTACCCAGGTTCCGCATGTCGCGGCCGGCGGTGCGCAGCAGCTCGAGCAGCGCCAGCTGGGCCTCGAAGCGCCTCGTGGCGAGGTTGGTCTCGGCCTCTCTGAGCGCGCGCGCGGCGTCGGTGACCGCCAAAGACGATCCGGTGCCGGCGATCCACTCCGCCTCGGTCAGCTGCAGAGTCTCGCGCGCGATCTCGGCCTGCTCGGCCGCCACGGCGGTCTTCTCCACGGCGGTGAGGTAGCCCCGGCGCGCGCGGCGCACCTCCAGGGCCGCGCTGCGCCTCGCGTTCTCGGCCGCGATCTCGGCGCGGCGTACCTCGGCGCGCGAGCGATCGAGATCGGCGTAGCGCGTCTGGCTGTAGATCGGTACGCTGAGCACCAGATATGCATTCCAGCGGGTGCGATCAGAAGAGGAGAACGCGTTGGCCGAGGTGAAGCGGTGGGTCAGCTGCCAGGAGGCGTCGAGGCTGGGGAGCAGCTTCATCCAGCTGGCGTCGAGCTGTGCCTCGGCGAGCTCCAGCGCCACCCGCTCGGCCTCGAGATCGGCCCTGCCGCGCTCGGCCGCGTCGATCAGTTCCCGCTCGCCGAGCGCGGGGGCTTCCAGCTCGGGCTCGTCCGCGGCGGTGGGCAGACCACCGATCCCGGTCAGCACGCCCAGCGCGTCGCGAGAGTCGACCAGCGAATTGTGCGCCGCGATCAGCGACTCCTCGGAGCGCAGCGCGTCGGCCCGCGCCCGGTTGACGTCGACGCGGCTGCCGATTCCCGAGATCAGCCGCGTGCGGGCGATCTCCAGGTGGCGGGCCGCGGAACGCAGCTGGCTCTCATGCACCTCGATCATGGCGCGTGCCGTCAACGCCTGGTAGTAGGCCTGGGCCACTGTCAGCAGCAGCGCCTGGCGGGCGTCGGCCGATCGCAGCTCGGCCAGCTCGGCACCCGCCTCGCCGACACGCACTCCGAGCCAGGCTCCCGGATTGATCAGCGGAACCGCGACGTCGATCACCCCGTTGAGCGAGTCCTGGCGACCGATCACCATCCGGTTGCCTCCCAGGTTGGCAGTGTCCTCGTGGTCCTTGTGCGTCAGGGTCATCGTTCCCCTGGCGACCGGAAACAGCGCCGCCCAGGAGGCGTAGAGGTCGGCCTGGGCCTTTTCCACCTCCAGCCGCGACTCGGCCAGCGAGAGGTTGCGCTCGACCGCCAGCTCGATCGCCTCTTTCAGCGTCAGCTCCCGGCCGGGCGGAATCTCCGGCAGCTCCTCGGGAAGCGGAGCCTCTCGGTGGGGCGGAGCGGCGGCGGCCGGGCCCGCGTCGCTCTCGGCGTCTCGCCCGCCTGCGGAATCGTCCTGCGCTCCGTCCTGCGCTCCGGAGCGGCCGGCGGCCGTCGTCACCGCCAGCGCCGCGGCCAGGAGCATCGCGGTCGAGGGCGCGTTCATGCCTCACCTCCCGGCTCGTCTCCCATCCGCTCGGCCCTGCGGCGGCTCCACCATTCGCGGGGCCGCTCCGCCATCGCGTAGAGGCAGGGAACCAGCAGCAGGATCACGAAGGTGGCGAACAAGATTCCGAAGCCGAGGCTGACCGCCATCGGCACCAGGATCCTGGCCTGGGTCGAGGTCTCGAAGATCATCGGGGCCAGGCCGCCGAAGGTGGTCAGGGAGGTCAGCAGAATCGGCCTGAAGCGCTGGCGCCCGGCCATCTCGGCCGCCTTGAAGCGCCTCAGCCCCGACTCGCGGAAACGGTTGGCCGCGGCGGCGTAGACCAGCGAGTCGTTGACCACCACGCCGGAGAGCGCAACCAGGCCGGTCCAGCTGATCAGGCTCCACTTGAGATCGAGAATCCAGTGACCCAGCACCGCGCCCACGAAACCGAACGGAATCGCGATCATCACCACCATCAGCGGCTGCACAAAGCTCCTCAGCGGTACGGCGATCAACCCGTAGATACCCAGCAGGGCGAAGCCGAAGCCCACGATCAGGTAGTCGAAGAACTCCTGCATCGACTTCTGGCGGCCGGCGCGCTCCCAGGTCAGACCCTGGTGCCGGCGGCGCAGCTCGGGCAGAGTGACAGTGAACAGCTCCTGCATGATGTCCTGCGCGTTGGCCTCGCCCTCGACCACCTCTCCTTGCACGCGCAGGATTCGCTTGCCGTCCACCCGGTTGATCTCGGTGTAGGCCCGTCCGCGCTCCACCTCGGCCGCGAGCCGCAGCGGCATCTCTCCGCCGCGCGGCGTGCGCAGCATCAGGTCCTCGACGTTCTCCAGCGACTCGCGCTCCTCGCGTGGCAGGCGCACCATCACCTTCAGCTCGTTGCGCCCGCGCTGCTGGCGCAGCGCCTCGGCGCCGTAGAACGACGAGCGGACCTGCGCCGCGATGTCCCGCGGCGTCAGCCCGGCCCGCTCCCCGGCCTCGGACAGCTCGAAGTCGAGCTGCGGCTTGCCCAGCTCGATCCCGTCGTCCACGTCCTCGACTCCGGCGAACGTCTCCAGCTCGGCGCTCAGATCGCGGGCCGCCTCCTCGATCATCTCCGGATCGCGGTGACTGACCATCACGTCGATCGGCGGCGTCTCGCCGTGGCCGGTGCTGGAATCGAACTTGATGAACTCCAGGCCGGGAATCTCTCCCAGCTTCTCGCGCCAGATGCGAGCGAACTCGCTGGACGAGATGTCCCGCTCGTCGGTGGGCACCAGGAAGACGCCCACCTGTGTCAGGTGGCTGCCCTCGGACCAGCCGCGGGTGGTGCGGGCCAGGCCCAGCACAGAGAAAATCCCTTCGTCGATCCGCTCGCCGCCGTTTTCCGCGATCGTCTCCCTGGCCGCGCGGACCATGCGCTGCATCACCTCCTCGGTCTCCTCGGGCGCGACTCCGTACTGCAGACCGGCGTCGGCGAAAACCCAGTCCGACTCCTCGCGGGGAAAATCGATCATCTGCACCTGGCCGCCCTTCATCAGGCCCAGCGCGCCGAGGAACAGCGCCACGCCCACCGCCAGAGTCAGGCCGCGGTTGCGCAGCGCGAAGCGGACCAGCGGGGCGTAGACGCGCGCGATGAATCTCTCCACTCCGCGCGAGAAGCGGCTCTGGTAGCGGATGATCCTGCCCATGATCGATCCCGGCCGGCCGACGTGCGCCACGTGGCCGGGCAGCACGAAGAACGACTCCACCAGCGAGAGCACCAGCACCGAGATTGCGACCACGGGAATGGCGAACATCCACTTGCCGCGCGGACCGGGGATGAACAGCAGCGGCGAGAAGGCGCAGACCGTCGTGGCGATCGAGAAGGTGACCGGCATCGCCATCTCGCGGGCTCCGATCACCGCCGACTCGACGAAGCCCTTCCCCTCGCGGCGATGGCGAAAGGCGTTCTCTCCGACCACGATCGCATCGTCGACCACCATGCCCAGCGTGACGATGAAGGCGAACAGCGACATCATGTTGAGCGAGACGTCCATCGCCGGCAGCACCAAAAACGAACCCATAAACGAGATCGGGATGCCCATCGTGACCCAGAACGCCAGCCGCGGCTCGAGGAACAACCCCAGGATCAGCAGCACCAGAGCCAGCCCGATCGCCGCGTTGCGCAGCAGCAGGTCGAGTCTCTGGTCGTACAGCTCGGAGGAGTCCCTCCACTTGTGCACGCCGATTCCGGGCGGCAGCCTCCCGCGCAGCTCGTCGGCCACCTCGAGGGCGGCCTTGGCCACCTGGGTGGGGGACTCCTGCCCCACCGAGTAGACCTTGGCCATCACGCACGGCTGACCCTCGAAGTGGGCCGCCATGTCGACCTCGGCGTAGCCGTCCTCGATGTTCGCGATCCGGCCCAACTCGAGCGTGGTGCCGTCCGAGGAGACGGCGACCGGGATGTCGGCGAACTCGGAACCCAGATCGCGGCGCTCGGCGGTGCGCAGCAGCACCTCGCCACCCTCGGTCTTGACCCCGCCGGCCGGCAACTCCAAGGCGGTGCTGCGCACGCGCTCGGCCACGCCCGACAGCGTCAGGCCGTGACGGCGCAGCGTCTCCTGGGCAATCTCGACGGAGATCTCCAGCGGCTTGACCCCCGAAAGCTCGACGTAGGAGATGTCGGGGTGCTCCAACAGCCTGTCGCGCGCCTGCTCGCCCAACTCGTGCAGCACCTGCATCGATACGTCACCGTGAACCACGACCCACAGCGCCTCTCGCTTGTACTCCGGCAGCGAGACGATCGGCTCTTCGGCCTCTTCGGGGAAAGTCACGATACGATCGACGTGATTCTTGACGTCCGACAGCGCCTTGTTGCGATCGGAGCCGACCTCCAGCTCCACGCTCACGTAGCCCACGCCCTCGGCGGCGGTGCTCGTCACCTCCTTGACGCCGTCCAGGGTGCGCACCGACTCCTCGATCGCCAGCAGGATGCCCTGCTCCACCTCCTCGGGGCTGGCTCCGGGATAGGGCACTGTGATCGAAATCTGGTCCAGCTCGATGTTGGGGAACACCTCCTGGCGAATGCGGAACGACATGATCAGCCCGCCCACGATCAGCACCAGCATCAGCAGGTTGGAGGCGACCGGGTTGCGGGCCATCCAGGAGATCGGCCCCTTGTAGAGCTCCGCGCGCTTCATCGCGAGGCTCCGACGCCCCCGCTGCCCGCCCGGCCGCCACCATCGGTTCCCGCGGTCGGCTCGGCCACGGCCGACCCGGCGTCCGCGTCTCCGACGCCGTTGACCTTGAGCGGCATGCCCTCCACCGGCGCCGGGATGCGACTGGTCACCACCTGCTCCCCGACCGAGACATCACCGCGCACGAAGACGCGCTGCTCGGTGGTCCAGACCACCTCGATCGTCTCGATCGCCAGCTCACCGTCTCGTTTGATCCAGAGCCGGTCCCTGTCGCGCAGCGCGGTGCGCGGCACCGAGACCACGTCTTTCAGCTCGGGGCCTTCGATCTCGGCATTGACATAGGCGCCCAGAAGCAAGGGCAGCTCGGCTCCTCCGCCACCCTCCGGACCCAGCGGATCGGAGACCTCGATCAGCAATCGCGCCATCTTGCCCAGCTCGTCGAGATCGCCGAGCAGGCGCACCACCCGCCCGCGCCGCTCGACCACATCTCCGGGGCCGACGCGCTGACTGACCAGCACCCGGGAGCCGCCCTCGCCGTCTTCGTCGGGCAGCGAGATCCAGGGCAACCGGTCCATCGGAACGGTGGCGCGTACCCAGAAGCGGGTGCTGTCCACCAGTGTGGCCACCTTGCTCGACGGACCCAGCACCTGGCCCTCGTCCACCATCTCCTCGATGACCACCGCATCGAACGGCGCCCGCACTGCGGTGCGGCTGCGCGCCAGCCGCGCCTGGTCCAGCCCGCTCCGGGCCGAGTCGAGCGCGGCCTCGGCCGTCTCGATCTGGATCTCTCGCAGGGCCAGCTTGCGCCCCTCCTCGCTGGGCCGCAGCTCGTCTGCGATCAGGCTCCACTCGCGCTCCGCCACCTCCTTGCGAGCCCGCTCCGTGGCCAGCTCCATCTCGGCGCTGGTCACGGCGGCGCGCTGCTGCCGAATGGCCAAGTCGTAGTCGCGTGGGTCGATGCGCGCCAGCAACTGCCCCTCGCGTACCCGCCCGCCGGGCACCAGGTCCGGCGAAACCTCGACGGCGCGACCGCTGACCTGGAGCACCACGGTCACCTCCCTGGCCGGAACCACGACGCCCATCGAGCCAATCGTGGCCGGCCCGGAGGCGGCCGCGACCTCGGTCACCTCGACCACCGCGCTTCCGTCGGGCGGCTCCTGCCGCTCCGGCTTTTGCTTCATCGTCGTCAGCAGGTAGAACAGGCCGAAACCGGCCAGCAGGATGCCGAGGCCCAGCAGGACTTTCAAAAAGGTCTTCATCCTATCTTGCTCAGCCTCCCCGATCCGAAAAACAGCCGGGACGCCAGAGTTCTTTCTGGCTGACAAAACGCACGGTGTCCCGCTTCATTCCTCCCGGTCCACCCCGGCCGGGCGCAGTTCGGCCAGGGTGGCGCCCCAGGAGCCGCGCCCGTGACCGGCCAGCCTGTAGCCGATCACCGCCGGATGGCGCTCCAACGCGGAGTGGACGATCCGCCGCAGAGTGCCGGTTCCCTTGCCGTGCACGATCCGCACCTCCAGGATTCCGCGCGAACGGCACTCGTCAACGTAGTCCGCGACCAGCTCGGCCACCTCGCCCGGGCGGAACGTATGCAGGTCGAGCGTGCCGTCGATCGGCAGCTCCACGACCTCGTCTAAGGCGGCATCGCCCTCGTCCCGCTCCAAAGTATCGTCCAAAGCATTCAACCGACAATCTCCGAGCCGATACTACATACATCACTGAACCGCCGACGTCACGGCCTCCACCCCAAGATCCACCGGGGCAAACGGCAGCGACCCGGGGCCGCCGGGGGCATCGCTGTGGACTCCAACCGCCGGTTCGGGGTAGCATCGCGGGGATGGAGCGCAGCGGTTTTTTCGAGCAGGTCGGGGTCGAGATCTCCGACGACGTGGCCGGCGTTTTCGACGAGATGGTCGCCACCAGGCGCGATCTGCACGCCCACCCCGAGCTGGCCCACGAGGAGCGTCGCACCCAGCGGGTGATCCTGGAGCGCCTCGAGGAGCTCGGAATTCCGGCCTCGCCGCTGGCCGGCACCGGCGTGACGGCCCTGATCGAGGGTCGGAAGCCCGGTCCGGTGCTGCTGCTGCGCGCCGACATGGACGCGCTGCCGATCGCCGAGGCCGCCGATTCCCCCTACCGCTCGCTGCACGAAGGCGCGATGCACGCCTGCGGCCACGACGCCCACGTGGCGATGCTGCTCGGAGCGGCCCGCGTGCTGGCCTCCCGCGGCCTGGAGCGCGGCGCGGTCAAGCTGATCTTCCAGCCGGCGGAGGAAGGCGGCGGCGGTGCTGCCGAGATGATCCGCGCCGGCGTGCTGGCCGATCCGGTCCCGGACGCGGCGTTGGCGCTGCACGTCTGGACTCCGCTGGCCACCGGCGAGATCGCGATCGCCGACGGGCCGATGATGGCCAGCGTCGACGGCTTCGAGCTGATCGTGCGCGGCCAGGGCACTCACGCGGCGACTCCCGAGCTGGGCGTCGATCCGATCGCGATCGCCGCACAGATCGTGACCTCCTCGCAGGCGCTGATCTCGCGGCGCACCGCGGCGTTCGACCCGGCGGTGCTCAGCTTCACCGCGGTGTACGGCGGCGAGGCGTTCAACGTGATCCCGCCCGAGGTGCGGCTGCGCGGCACGATCCGCGCATTCGATCCCGACGTCCGCGAGCGGCTGCGGCGCGGGCTGGAGCTGACCGCGCGCCTCGCGGCCGAGGCCCACGGCGGAGCTGCCGAGGTCGGCTACCGGGAGGACCTGCCGCCGTTGATCAACGACGCGGGCGTCGCCGCCGCGCTGCGCGGGATCGCCGCCGAAATCAGCGGCGAAAGCCCTCCCGCCGATCCACGGCCGGTGATGGTGGGAGAGGACTTCGCACTGGTGCTAGAGGAGATTTCCGGCGCACTGGCGCTGGTGGGCTGCGGCGACCCGGCGGCCGACGAGATCTTTCCCCATCACCACCCGCGCTTCGACATCGACGAGCGCGCGCTCGCGATCGGCGCCGAGCTGCTCGTTCGCGCCGCGGGCCGCATCCCGACCGAGAGCGGCTGATCAGGGCAGCTCGATCGGGGGGCTGATCAGGTGCTTGGCCTGGTAATTGCTGTAGCTCGGCGGAATGTAGGCCGAGTTGGGCTCGCTGTACGATACCGATTCATGGGTCGTCCAGTCGTTGGTGCCACCATCGTCCCAATCGCTCGCCACCAAGAGCCAGCCAGTGGGCAGCGCCGGAGCGCTCACCGAGTCGAAGTTTTCCGACCAGCTGCAGCTCGACGGGTATTCCTGCTGGTCTGTCAGCGCGATGCAGATGTCGTCCAGGTACCAGGAGTCCGCGTTCTGGCCGCTGTAGTAGAAGGAGAAGCGGACTGTCTCGCCACTGTGCTGGGTCAGGTCGGAGATCACCCCCTGCGCCCACGCTCCGTCCGCCGCCTGGTTGTCCATCGCGTCGGGACCGGCCAGTATCTTCCAGCTGTCGCCGATCGGGTCGGCCGAGCTGCTCGGCCCCATGTAGAGGCGGTGGATGTAGTAATCGCTCGAGTAGTCGATCCGCTCGCGGAAATGCAGCGAGAGGGGCTGGTACTCGCCGAAGGTGACCGACAGCGAGTAGGCACCGGCATCTCCCTCGGAGTAGCCATCGCAGATGATGTAGACCGTGGTCGCCTCGTCGACGCCGACCACGGCGGTCTCCGCCCCGGTGCCGACCGCGTCGTCGCCGTCCAGGCAGCTGCCGTCGATATCTCCACAGTCGGTAACCAGGTAGAGGGACGAATCGTAGCTGTACGGGGAAAGCGTCACCTCTATCTGCTGGCCCGCTTCGAGATTCACCACCCAGACCTGGTCGGGCCCATTCGCGCCGGAAAAGCCCGTGCAGTCCATCGTTCCGGGCTCGTAGTCGTCGGCCAGACCGGCGGTGTTGCCGTCGTAGACGCCCGAGCCCGAGATCGGAATCGCATCTGCGCAGACGTCTCCTTCGTTGCCGGTGCCGCTGTCCGTGTCGGTGTCCGTGTCCGTGTCGCTGTCCGTGTCGGTGTCCGTGTCCGTGTCGCTGTCCGTGTCCGTGTCCGTGTCGCTGTCCGTGTCGCTGTCCGTGTCCGTGTCCGTGTCCGTGTCGGTGTCCGTGTCCGTGTCCGTGTCCGTGTCCGTATCCGTGTCCGTGTCCGTGTCGGTGTCCGTGTCGGTATCGGCGTCGGCATCCGTGTCCGCGTCGGCGTCGGTGTCGGTATCGGTGTCGCCATCGGAATCGGAATCGGCGTCCGACGACGGGTTGTAGTCCGCCGGCTCCGAGCCGCAGGCCGCGAGGCACAGCGCCGCCAGCGCAGCACAGACGAGCAGTCTATAGGGTGTCATCTGATTTCCCCTCCCTGTTACAAAAACACGTACTCTACGTTTGTTTCCAATTATTGTAGTTGAACATGGTCGCAAAGATATTCATTTTTTTTCTGCGAATTTCAAAATGGGACAAAAGCCGTCTCGTTGGTGTTCTATACTGTTTTTCGTAAATGGTGACCTTGATACGCAGCAATCTTCTCGAGGCTCTGGCCGACGATCTGGCCGAACGGATCGCGGCCGATCCTCCCAGCCCGCTCGAGACCGAAATCGTGGCGGTCCCGGGCCAGGGCATGCGCAGCTGGCTCGGCCAGCAGCTGGCCCGCAGGATCGGAGTCTTCGCCGGGGTGCGCACTCCGTTTCCCCGCGACCTGATCGACGATCTGTTGTTTGCGGCTTGCGGCGAGCGCGGCGGCGAGGAGACCCCGTTCCAGCCGGGCGCGATCGCCTTCGCCATCGCACAGCTGCTTCCCTCGCTGCTCGACGAGCGGAGCTTTGCGCCGATCGCCTCCTACCTGGAGGGAGACGAGCGCGGCGCGCAGTTGCACCAGCTGGCCCGCGTCCTGGCCCGCACCTACGACGAGTACCTGCTCTACCGCCCCGAGATGATCCTGGGGTGGCAGGACGGCGAGCCTTCGGGGGACTGGCAGTCCACGCTGTGGAACGCTCTGCGCGGGCAGATCGGTCCCTCGGCGCGACACGTCGCCGAGACGGCCCGCGACTTTCTCCGGCGGGCGGCGGATGGCGGGCTGCGCTGTGATCGACTCCCCAGACGGCTCTCGCTGTTCGGAATGACCACCCTGCCGCCGCTCTACGTGCGCATCCTGGCCGCGCTGCCCGAGCCGACAGAGGTGCGGCTCTACCAGCTCTCCCCCACGCCGCACTACTTCGGCGATCTCACTCGGCGGGAAGCGGGCGCAGAAGACCGCGGCGCGGACGGTCATCCGCTGCTGGCCTCGCTCGGACGCGTGGGACGCGAGTTCCAGGACGTGTTGATCGACGCCACCTCGGCCGGTGGCGGCGAAGAGGATCTGTTCGCTTTACCGCGGGCCGACACCGCGCTGGGCGCGCTGCAACGCGATCTCTACGAGGTGAGCAGCGGCCCGCCGCCCGCGGCGGACGGCACGATCCAGATCCACGCCTGCCACGGACCCGCTCGCGAGGCCGAGGTGCTGGTCGACCGGCTGCTGGAGACGCTCGACGATTCGCGGCTCGAGGCAGCGCCCCACGAGCTGCTGGTGATGACGCCCGACCTGGAGACCTACGCTCCCTACCTGGAGGCCGCTTTCGCGAGGAGCGCGGGAGCGGGGCGCGCGATTCCGTTTCGCGTCTCCGATCGAAAGGCGCGCAGCGACTCTCCGGCGGTGGAGGCTTTCGCGGATCTGCTGGAGTTGGCCGGGGGACGGCTGCGGCTCTCGGAAGTGATCGACTTTCTCTCGCGCGAGCCGGTCCGCGAAAACTTCGGACTCGAGCCGGAGGACGTCGAGACGCTGCGCCGCTGGCTGCGCGAATCGGGCGTGCGCTTCGCCGCCGATGATCTGCACCGCGAACGGCTGAGTCAGCCGCGACTGCTCGACCACACCTGGCGCTTCGGCCTCGATCGGCTTCTGCTGGGACACGCGCTGAGCAGCGGGAGTCGACGGCTGTTTGGCGGCGTGGCCCCCTGCGACTCGGTCGCGGGCGGCCCGGCCGACCTGCTCGACGGGCTGGTGCGCTTTTGCGGCGAGCTGCTCGGCGCGGTCGAGGATCTGCGGCGCGCCCGCAGTCCCGCGGCCTGGCGCGACGTGCTGATCGAATACTGGCGGCGGCTGATCGGAGATCCCGACCCGGAGAACTCGGCCAGCGCGGCGGCGCTGGAAGCACTGGACTCGCTGGCGCGCTCGGCCGAGCTGGCCGGGTTCGATCGCGAGCTGGAATTCGAGGCCGTGCGCCTCTGGGTGCTGGAGGCCCTCGACGCTCTGCCGGCATCGCGCAGCTTTTTGGCCGGGGGGGTCACGATCTGCGAGCTGAAGCCGATGCGCGGCATTCCCGCGCGAGCGGTGGCGCTGGTCGGGATGAACGACGGCTTTTTTCCGCGCTCGCGCACCGCGCCGTCGTTCGATCTGATCAGCCGCCATTCGCGACCCGGCGATCGCTCGGTGCGCGACGACGATCGCTACCAGCTTCTCGAAGCACTGATCTCTGCACGCGACAGGTTGATCATCACCTACACGGCCCACGACGACCACACCGGAGAGCCGCTGCCACCCTCGGTCGCGGTGCAGGAGATCCTCGACGCGATCGATCCGGGCAGCGAGATCCGGCACCCCCTGCACCCGTTCGATCCGCGCTACTTCGCGCCTGCCGGATCCGATTCGCGGCTGTTCAGCTACGCCGCCGAGCAGCTGCCCGCGGCCCGCTCCCTGCTCGCCGAGCCACGCCCGCGAGCACCGTTCGTCGCCGGGCGTCTCGAGCCCGATCCGGCGGGCGCGCCCGCGGTCGACCTTTGGGACCTGCTCCGCTTTTTCCGTTTTCCGGCCGAGTTCTTTCTCGATTCGCGGCTCGGCGTGAGATCGCCCAGGGTCGAGCGACGCGAGGATGATCGAGAGCCGGCCGATTTGAAAGGGCTGAATCGATACAACGCGGGACAGGCCGCGCTCGAGTGGCGGCTCGCGGGAAGGCCCGCGGACGATCTGCCCCGCTACCTGGGCGCGCTGGGCCTGCTGCCTCACGGCGAGCCGGGACGGATCTGGTACGAGAGCATGCTGGCCGAGGTGGAGCCGCTGATCGAAGCCGGCCACGACCTGGCCGGGCTCGATCAGCGCGAGCCTCTCGAGCTGAACATCCGGCTGGAGGACGCGCCTTGTTTGGTCGGACGCCTGGGCGATCTGCGCTCCTGCGGCCTGGTCGCCTGCCGCTTTTCCAGGATGCGGGCGGGCGTCCTGCTCCAAGGCTGGATCCGCCATTTGGCGCTGTGCTGCGCGGCTCCCGGCGATCTACCGCGGCGCAGCGCACTGATCGGGCGTCCCGCAACAGACAAAAAAACGGTCGTTCGCGTCGATCTGCCCCCGCTGGGCGAGGAGGCGCGCGAGCTGCTGGCGAGGCTGCTGCGAATCTACCTGCTGGGCCGCGCAGAGCCGCTGCCGTTTCATCCGGAGACATCCTTCGAGTACGCGCGCGAAGCATGCGCTGGAAAGAACGAGAAAGAGGCGCTTGCTGCCGCGCGCAAGGACTGGAAGAAAAAGGCCGAAAAAGAGTGGTTCGATTCCAGCCCGGCCGAGCGCTGCTTCGCGGACGGCAACCTGGTCGGCGCGACCGGATTCGACGAGTCGGCGCGTTTCGAGCAGATCTCCGCGCGGGTGCTCGGACCGCTGATCGACCGGATCGGGGAGGCCTGGCCGTGAAGCAGCTCGATCCGATCGAAACTCCGCTGGGCGGGATTCACTTGGTGGAGGCCAGCGCCGGCACCGGCAAGACCTACAACATCGGGCTGCTGGCCGCGCGCCTACTCGCCGAGGCCGGGATCGCGATCGACCAGCTGCTGGTCGTGACCTTCACCGAGGCGGCCACGGCCGAGATGCGGGGCGTGATCCGGCGGCGCCTGCAAAGCGTTCGCCGCGCGCTGAAGGGCGAGCAACGGCCTTCGATCGACGACGGGGATCGGCGCCTGGCCGAACGGCTGAAGCCGGTCGAAAGCGAGGCACTGGCGCGGATCGAGGCGGCTCTGCGCGACTTCGACCGCGCCGCGGTGCTGACGATCCACGCCTTCTGCCGGAGGGCGCTGGCCGAGCACGCCTTCGAAAGCGGCGCTCCGCTCGACGCCGAGCTCGATCCGGACCGCGAGCCGTTGCTGCGCGAGCTGGCGTTCGACATCTGGGCGCGCGAGGCCGACGGCGCCGACCCGGATCTTGCCCAGGGTCTGGTGAACCTGCTCGGGGGTCCCGAGACTCTGCTCGAGCTTGTCAAGCTCGCGGCTTCGCAGCCCGACCTGGAGCCGCGGGGCGGAGAGCCGGTCGCTGGCGGAGAAGGTCCCGACGTCTCCGGCGCGTTTTGCCGCGCCGCCGAGGCGTGGCGCAGCGGAAGGGACGAGGCGCTGGCCAGGCTGCTCGCTGCGATAGAGGCGGGCGATATCACGAAAAATACATACAATGCCGACAAGGTGCAGCGGTGGGCCGGAGAGATCGACGGGATGCTGGCCGCCTCGCGTCCGCCGCGCGGGAGCTTCGAATCCCTGCGCAAACTGAGCGCGACCAGTCTTGTCGAAAAAGCCAACAAGAAGGCCGAGCTGGAAGGCCGCTTCGTACGACACCCCTGCTTCGACGCGCTCGAGGAGCTGGCGGGCGCCGCCGAGGAGCTGGAGCTTCATCTGGAACGGCGCGTCCAGGAGGTGGAGCGCCGCGCTTTTCTCGGCACCCGCGAGCTGCTGGCCGAGCGCCGCGCCGAGACCCGCACGCTCTCTTTCGACGACCTGCTCCACGAGCTGGACCGCGCGCTGGAAGGCCCCGGCCGCGGGGAACGCCTGACCCGCGAGCTGCGAGATCGCTACCGGGCCGCCCTGATCGACGAATTCCAGGACACCGATCGCGTCCAGTGGCGCATCTTCCGCCGCCTGTTCGGCGACGGGAAACGGACGCTGTTCCTGATCGGCGATCCCAAGCAGGCGATCTACTCGTTCCGCGGCGGCGATGTCTTCACCTACCTGGCCGCCGCGGCCGAGGCCGGTCGGCGCCACACGCTGGGCGTCAACTGGCGCTCCGATCCGATCCCGATCGGGGCGGTCAACTCGCTGCTGGCCGGTCTCGACAATCCATTCGTCGATCCGCGCATCTCGGCGCCTCCGGTCGCGCCCCGCCCCGGCGCCGAGAACAACCTGCGAATCGGCGAGAAGCAGGCGTCTGGCGTCGAGATCCTGGTCCCGGATCAATCCGTCAAGCCGCCCGGCTCCGGGTCCAACGCCGGCCCCGACAGCGCAATCCTGTCCGAGCTGATCGCGGACGACCTGGCGCGGCTGCTGTCGCGAGCCGAGCTGGGCGGCAGAGCCCTCGAGCCTTCGGACGTGGCAGTGCTGGTTCCCAAGAACGATCTGTCCTTCGAGGTCCAGGAGGCGTTGCGCCGGCGCGGAATCCCGGGAGTGCCCTGGAGCGACAGGAGCGTGCTGGCGAGCCGGGAGGCAAACGACGTTTTCGCCCTGCTCGCCGCGCTGGCCGATCCGGCCGACGGCGGGATCGTTCGCGCCGCGCTGGCGACCGACCTGCTCGGGCTGGACGCCGCGGCGATCGACGCTCTGCTCCGCGACGAGGAAAGCTGGGAAGCCTGGGTGGAGCGCTTTAGGCGCTGGCGCGAGCAGTGGGATCGCGACGGCTTCGTCCGCGCGGTCTGGGCGGTGCTCGACCACGAGGTCGCGCCCGGCGTATCCGTGCTGGCGCGCCTGGTCTCGCTGCCCGACGGTGAGCGCAGGGCTACCAACGTGCGCCACCTGGTGGACCTGGTCCACTCCGCCTCGCAGCGCGAGCGGCTGAGCGCAACCGGAGCGGTGCGCTGGCTCGAAGCGCGGATGGCGGAGAAAAAATCCGACAATCGGGAATCGGTGCAGCTCCATCTCGACAGCGACGCCCGCGCGGTGCGGATCATCACCCTGCACAAGAGCAAGGGCCTGGAGTTCCCCGTGGTCTACCTTCCGTTTTCCTGGAAGAAGGCACCATCCGCAACCAGCGAAAAGTACTTCGTCTTCCACGATCCGGACCGCGGCGATCGGCCCTGCCTGGACCTCGACCGCCGGCGTCGCAAGGAGCGCCAGCAACGCAGGAAAGACGAGGACTTCGCCGAGAACGTGCGGATGCTCTACGTCGGCCTGACCCGCGCCAGGCAGCAGTGTCGCCTGGTCTGGGGCGGACCCTGCGCGAAAAACAGCTCGGCGCTGGGCTGGCTGCTGCACGGTCGCTTCGGAGGCGATTCGCCGGCCGGGGTGGAAAAACGGCTGAAGGACCTCGCCGCGGACGAGCTGCGCCAGGAGCTGGAGCGGCTCTCGGCCGATTCCGGAGGCGCGGTGGGCGTCTCCGAGCTGCGAGATCGCGGCGCTCGCCGTACAGCGAGCCCACGCGCCGGCGAATCGGCTCTGGAGGCGAGGCGCCTGGAGAGAAAGCTGCCGCGCTCGCGGTTCGTCTCCAGCTTCTCCGCGATCGCCTCCCGCGGCCGGGAGACCGAGGCGGACCGGGACGGAGCGGCGAGCGTCGCGACTTCGACAGCGGCGCCGCTGGCCGGGGAGACGGTGCCGCTGGCCGAGCTCCCCGCCGGAGCGCGGACCGGAATCTGTTTGCACGAGATACTGGAGCGCGCCGATCTGGCCGGCGGAAATCGCGCCGAGCTGGAGAAGCTTTCAGCCGGGCGGCTCGCGGCCGGCGGGCTGGACGCGGCGCGCTGGGCCGTCCCGGTAGCCGAGGCGCTGGAGGCGGCGGCCCGCGTCCCGCTCGATCCCGACGGCGACGGCCCGCGACTGGCGGATATCGCGAGCTCGGCTCGGGCGGTCGAGCTCGAGTTCGCGCTTCCGGTCGAAGCTCCGGTCGCGACAGATCTGGTGGCCGAGGCGATCGGCCGCGGCCCGGACGCGCCGAGCTCCGGCTACCTGGAAAAGCTGGCGGCGCTGGGCGAGATTCCTCCGGGCACGCTGCGCGGCTTCATCGACCTGGTCTTCGAATGGCGCGGCCGCTACTATCTGGCCGACTACAAGTCCAATCACCTCGGTCCGCGCTGGAGCGACTACTCGCCGGCCGAGCTCGAAGCAGAGATGGAAACGCACCACTACCACCTGCAATCCCGCCTCTACGCACTGGCGCTCGATCGTCTTCTGCGCGGCAGGCTGCCCGGCACCGGGATCGCGCAGAAGCTGGGCGGGATGATCTACCTCTTCCTCAGGGGAATGCATCCGGAGCGCGGTGCCGGCGCCGGAGTGTTTTGCGCGCGGCCTTCGGCGGAATCGATCGCCGCTCTCGACCGCCTCTTTCCGCCGGCCCGTATCGAGGGAGGCGAGTCGTGATCGCACGCGTCGAAGACCTGCTTGCCGCCGGCCATTTCTCGCGCCTCGACGCGGAGCTGGCGCGCACCGTTGTCCGCTTGGCAGGACACGAGGATCCTCTGCTGGCTCTCGGCGTCGCCGAGACGAGCCGTGCCACTGCGGCCGGGAGCGTCTGCGCCGACCTGCGGCGACTGGGCGGTGGCCGGGTGGATCTGGAGATCGACACTGGCGATCCCAGGCCGAGCTGGCCGGTGGCCGAAAGCTGGATCGCGGCGCTCGAGTCCAGCCCGGCAGTGGGCGACGGAAACGATCACACCCCGCTGGTGCTGGACGGCGCCGGCCGTCTCTACCTCCACCGCTACTGGAACTTCCAGCACCGGCTGGCGCGCGAGGTGCTGGCGCGCTGTGCGGCGCCTTCGGCGGACGACTCGGAGGTCGACCCGAAGGACCTGGAGCGACTCTTTCCCGCCGCGGCCGATCCCGGCATCGATCCTCGAGGCCGAGGAGTCGCGGGGCAACGCGAGGCGGCGCGAATCGCGGTCGGCGGCCTGCTGACCGTAATCTCCGGCGGTCCGGGGACCGGCAAGACGACGACCGTGGCGCGCATCCTGGCGCTGCTGGCGGAACGCGCGCTGGCCCGCGGCGAGGCCCCGCCCCGCATCGCGCTGCTGGCCCCCACCGGCAAGGCGGCGGCGCGCCTGGCCGAGTCTATCCGGCGCAGTGTCGATCCCGACAGCGCGGACGGCATCTCCAGCGAGCGGCGCGCTCTGGACTGCATTCCGCGCGAGGCGGCGACCATTCACCGCGCGCTGGGCTGGAACCCGCGAGGCTCGGGCCGGATGCGCTTCGGTCTCGACAACCCGCTCTTTGCCGACGTGGTGGTGGTCGACGAGTGCTCGATGGTCGATCTGGCTCTGCTGGCTCAGCTGGTCGAGGCGGTGCCGCGCCGCGCGCGTTTGATTCTGGTCGGTGACCGCAACCAGCTCGCCTCGGTGGAGGCCGGCGCCGCGTTCGGCGACATCTGCGGCGGCGCGGCTCCCGAGGCGGACGGCGCGCCGCGGTCCGCGCTGGTCGGCCGCGTGGCTCAGCTGGAGCACTCCTTCCGCTTCGGCGCCGGGATCGGCGATCTGGCCGCTGCGATCAACTCCGGCGATCCTCGGCGAACGCTGGAGGTGCTCGACGACCCCGAGCTCCCGCAGGTACGGCTGGTCGACGAAGGTGACCCCGAGCGGCGCGTCCGGCGTGCTGTCGAGCTGGCGGTGCGGGGTTTCTCTTTGCTGTTGAGACGAGAGGATCCGGCCGACCGGCTGAAAGAGCTGCGGCGCTTCCGCCTGCTGGCCGCCCATCGCCGCGGTCCCGACGGAGCCGAGCGCCTGGCCGCAGAGGTGGAGTCGAAGCTGCTGCGACTGAGCGGAATCGCGCCGGCGCTGCGCTGGTACTCCGGCCGGCCGGTGATGATCCTGCGCAACGACTACGAGCTGGAGGTCTACAACGGCGACGACGGAGTCGCGGTGGTCGACGACCAGGGTCGCGTCTGGCTGTGGCTCGACTCGGCCGAAGGCATACGGAGCGTGGCCGCGGCGCGCCTGCCCGCGCACCAGACGGCCTACGCGACCACGGTGCACAAGGCGCAGGGCTCGGAGCTCGAGGAGGTGGCCGTGCTGCTGCCGCGCCGGAGTTCGCCGGTCCTCTCGCGCGAGCTGCTCTACACGGCGGTCACCCGCGCGCGGCGCAAGGTGGTGCTGCTCGCCTCGCGCGAGCAGGTCGCGGAAGCGGTCGCGACCCCGGTCGAGCGCCCCTCCGGCCTGCGCGACGAGCTGTCTGTGTAGCGAAACGCTTTCCTCCGGGGCGCATCGGTTCTATACTCGTGCTCAATGGGGAAATACTCCAAGGAGGTTTTGCGATGAACGGATGGAAGATAATGATGGCGCTCTTGCTGGCCGCCGGCCTGGGAACGGCCGCCTGCGGGGACGACGATACCGGAGACGCGGACGCCGGCACCGACGCCGACGCGGACAGCGACGCGGACGCCGATACCGACGCGGACAGCGACGCAGACGCCGACACCGACGCGGACACGGACACCGGAGCCTCGACGTCCTGTTCGGTCGATTTCGGCGGGATGGGCACTCCGCTGTTCGGCGCCTGCCAGCCCGCCGACGACCCCTGCGAGGGCGGCGTGGTCGAAGGCAACGAGCAGGGCGACTGCGAGGAGGAGGGCCAGGTCTGCTGCATCGGAACAGATCAATGCGACTCTCTGGGCTCGGGCATGCTCAGCTGCCAGGAGAGCGTGTGCCCCGGAGAGATGGGCGTACAGCTGGGCTGTCCCGACAGCGGCTGGTGCTGCGTTCCGGTCGACATCCCGCAGGACGAGGCCCAGGAGGGAGAGCAATGCACGGTGACCGTCGCCGAGATGGTCCCCATCCACGGGACCTGCACGCCCGACACCGAGGCCTGCCCGGCCGGAATGATCAGCAGCCTCGAGCAAGCCAACTGCGCCGAGGGCCTCAACTGCTGCATCGACGAGAACGCCTGCGCCGAGGCCGGCGCGAGCATGGGCGACATGCTGACCTGCGAGGAGAGCGAATGCTCGGGGATGTTCGGCTTCCACGCGGGATGTCCCGACAGCGGATGGTGCTGCGCACCGTTCTAGATGGAGCCTGGCGAAGAGATCGCCGACAGTGACGAAGCCTGGGCGCCCGCGCCAGCGGTCGGGCGAACCGGCCCGCATTGCGCGCGCCCGCGGACGAACGGGGGGTCAGCTCGGAAACGACGAAACAACAAGGAAGTGAGCCACCTTGCCGTACGTACCTGGAAACCCCGTGGATGCCTACTGCTCGAGCTGTGGAAAAGACACCGTGCACACCGTGCTGGAAATGGAAGGGATGCAGGTGAAATCGGTCCGCTGCCGTCAATGCGGAGCAGAGGGACCGATGCGCATGCCCCGCGATCGAGCCAAGGCGGCCCTGCGCCGGATGGCGTCGGGCGACAAGAAAAAGGCCCCGCGCCACCGCAAATCGCGCTCCCGCGCCTCGTCCAATCCGGCCCGGGAGTTCCGACGCCTGATCGAGGGGCGCGATCTCTCCGAGGCGAGACCGTACGACGCCGGTCTGGATCTCGGCGTCGGGGGCCTGATCGAGCACCCCCAATTCGGGCTCGGTGTCGTGACCGAAATGCTCGGCGCCGACAAGGTGAACGTCGCTTTCGAGGACGGTCCGCGCCGCCTGATCTGCAAACGCGCTTGATCGCGTCGCTCGCCCTCATCGCCTGCCTAGCCGCTCCGGTCGCGGCCGCGGCCGAGCCGGCGGAAGACGATCTGGTCGCGGTTCCCGGACCGGACGGAGCCGTGGCTATCTGGCTCGAGCTGGGACCGATCGCCGCTCCGCTCGGAATCAGACGCGGCGAGGGCGGCGTGGCCGGCTGGGATCCGCTCGACGCCGGAGAGCTTTCCGAACCGCCGCGAGAGGGCGAGCGCGGTCCGGGCGGCCGCTGGCGACTGCACGCCGAGGACGGCGAGGAAGTGCGATTGAGCAGCGGAGGACCGGCCGTCACCTACCTGGCCGCGCTGCTGCGCAGCGACGAGGCGCGGCGGGTCCTGCTGAGCGTCGGCAGCCACGACGGCGTGGAGATCTGGCACGACGGCCGGCCGGTTTTGCGCCGCGACCTTCAGCGACCTTTTCGCGCGGACACCGATCGGGTGGAGCTGGAGCTGCCGGCCGGCGACAGCCTCGTGGTCGTTCGCCTCTGGCGCGGCCGGGGCCGCCGCTGGCGCTTCCGCCTCGGGCTGCTGGACGAGCAGCATCTCCGCGCTCGCCACGTGCGAGTCGTGATCCCCGGCGCCGGCGATCAGGCACCGCGCGCGTTTCGCCGTTGCGCGCGGCTCGATCTGGCGCGCTGGCCGGATCTGAGCACCGGCACCGCGCTGGCTCGCGCCTGGCTCGACTTCCCCGGGGGACGACCGGTGCTGGCGGACCGTACGGCAGCGCTGAGCTTCGCGGGCCCGGGCTCGCCGGCCAAGAGCGAAATCGAGCTGGAGTGCGGCGCCGGCGGTCCGGTCAGCTACCTGCTGACCGAGCTCGAGGCGAGCGGAGAGCGCGCGCCCTGGCGGATCGAGGTCGGCCTGGACGGGCGGAGGATCCGGGCGCGAATCGGCTTGCGGATGGACGACCTGGCACGCTTGTCCGAGGCGCGAGGCCTGCTCGATCGCGCCTCCGAACGGAATGACGTCCCGCGCACCAGCCTGGAGAGCGCAGCGTGGCGCGTCGACCACCTGCGGGGCCTGATCGAGTCGGGCGACGGCGACTTCCGCTACATCGGACGCGAGAGCAGGCGGGCGCTGCAACTCGCCGAGGCGGTCGCCGAAGGAGAAGATCCCTTCGCCGACGAGCGCGGTCTGCAGCGCCGCGGATATCGCTCCTCGGTCGACGGCCGGCTGCACCACTACGCGCTGTACGTGCCCCACGCCTGGCGGGACGAGGGCGAGGGGCGTTTCTCGCTGGTGGTGGCGCTGCACGGGCTGAACGGCACGCCGGTGCAGATGATGCAGATCCTGTTCGGCGAACCGCTCGAGGAGGACGAGAGCCGGCGCCGGCGCAGCCGCTATCCCAGGGCCACCGACCCGGCGCCGATGTTCGCCGTGGCCCCGAACGGCTTCGGCAGCTCGGGCTACCGCGCCTACGGAGAGGTCGATCTTTGGGAGGTGATCGAACGCGTCGAGGAGCGCTACCGCATCCACCCCGACAAGATCTACGTGACCGGCATGTCGATGGGCGGGATCGGCGCCGCTTCGCTGCCGCTGCACTACCCGGGCCGCTTCGCCGCGGCCGTTACGCTGTGCGGCTACCACAGCCTCTCGGTCTACAGCTCGCTGCAGGGAGTCGAGCTGGAACCCTGGGAACGTTTCCTGGCCGAGTTTCGCTCCAACGCGAGCTGGGCCGACAACGGGCGCCACCTGCCGCTGCACGTGGTGCACGGCACCCGTGACAACCCGCGCCACTCCGAGGTGCTGGTCGAGGCCTACCGCGAGCGCGGCTTCGACGTGACCTACGAGACGCCGGACAGCGACCACGACGTCTGGTCCGAGCGTTACGCCGACCTGTGGGCCTTCCGTCACCTGCGCGCCTTCCGCCGCCCGGCCCACCCGCGGCACGTCACACTGCGCACCGCCAGGCTGCGCTACCGGCGCAACCGCTGGCTGCGGCTGAACGACGTCGCCGACAGCGCGGCCTGGGCTCGGATCGACGCCGTCTGGAAGCCGGACGGCTCGCTCGAGATCGAGACCGACAACGCGACCGCGCTGACGGTCGAGCGCGACGCCGAGCTGGCCGGAGACGGCGACCCGGTCTTCTCCATCGACGGGCAGCCGGTGATGGCGCGTCAGGATCCGCCGGGTGAATACCGCTTTTCCCTGCGGGACGACCGCTGGTTCTGCGGAACGCCGCCGGCCTGCGAGGGGCTCTGCAAGCGTCCCGGTCTGTCCGGACCGATCGGAGACGCGCTCTACGAGCCGCTGCTGTTCGTCTACGGCACGGCCGACCCGGACGAGACCGCGCTCGCCCTGCGCCTCGTCGAAAAGCTGCGGGTTCCCCAGCGCGGCACGGACGTGCGCTGGCCGATCAAGGCCGACGTCGAGATCGACGCCGAGGACATCGAGAATCACTCGCTGGTGCTGGTCGGCACACCGCGGGGCAACTCGCTTCTGGATCGCATCGACGAGCGGCTGCCGATCCGCGCCGGCGACGGCTGGATCGAGGCCGGCGGCCGGTGTTTCGAAGGCGAGACCACCTCGGCGGCGTTCATCCACCCCAACCCGCTCAACCCGGATCGCTACGTGGTCGTGCACACCGCGGCCTCTGTCGCGGGCCTCTTCTACGCCGCGCACCTGCCCGAGCTGCTCCCGGACTGGGTGATCTACGACGCCTCCGACTGGGGTCGCGCCGGCGGCCTGGTGCTGGACGAGCGCGAGTTGCTGGCGGCCGGCTTCTTCGACGACGACTGGCGGTTCCGCCACAACGGCGAGTGAGTCACCTCGCCGCTCGATCGCGGGGCATGATTCGCAACTCGGACAGGCAGGCCAGATCGCCCTGCTCCAACTCCTCCAGCTCGATCTCCACGCGGCGCAGCGGGCCGCCGTCGAGCGCCACCCGCTGGAAGTAGCGCGTCGGCGACGTCAGCTCGCGCTCCAGGACGCGGCTCCGTCCCGCGCCCCGCAGTTCGATCCTCACCGCGCGCACGACCGCTCCCTTCTCGCCCGAGCAGCTGTTGGCCAGCCACAGCTCCGCGCCGGACGTCCGCTCGTCCAGCTCGAACGCGATGCGGCCCCCCTCCCGCGAGCTCCAGCTGGTGGCCGGATCGGCGTCCAGCGCGCGCGATCCGCCCGGGGTCAGGCTGCGCAGTCCTGACTGAGGCTCTGCGAAGCGCCGGTGCTCCAGCGGGCGGGCCGTCCAGGCGCAGAGCGCCAGCTCGGCCGAGATTCGATCGGCGAGCTGTTGCGCCGACAGGTGCCGTTCCCCTCGCGAGCGGACCAGCTCCAGCGCCTCCGAGAAGCCCGCGGGCCAGCGTGGCTCGTCCGCCGTGCTGGCGATCCGCAGATCGACCGCGCGCCACAAGTCGACCAGCGCGTCCAGCCGTCGCTGCATCGCCTCGCCCTCGGCCTCCCGCGAGGCCCGGCGCCTCAGCTCGCGAACGAACGAGATCAGCCCGTCCGAGTCGTCGACACCGGCCCGCACCGCCTCTCCGATCACGGCCAGCCAGCTGTCGTAGAGGCCGCCGCTCGTGACCAGCCTGCGCCCCGACGGATCGCGGCGGCAGAGCTCCAGGTGATGGAACGGAAAGACGCGGCGCATCGCGATCTCGCCGCGAGCCGCAGCCAGAGCGGGATCCTCTCCGGCGCCCGGAGCTCGCGCCAGCCGCCGCTCGTCGGCGGAGCCGCCGAGCATCCCCAGCGCGCGCGCCACCAGCTGGTCTCGACCGGCTCCCTTTGCGATCATGCGTCTCAGCGCGGCCATCCCCTCGCGCCTTCCCGCCGCCGCCAGCGCCGCGGCCGCCCGCCCGCGGACCAGGCCGATGCGCGATTCGAGATCGGCCCTCGCCTCGGCCGCGGCTCGCTCGTCTCCAGCCCGGATCCGCGCTCCCAGCAGCAGGAAGCGCAGAGGGGACGAGCGCCGCGAGCGCTCCAGCTCGGCGAGCAGCTCCAGGTCGCGGCGCTCCACCTCGCGGCGAGCCAGCGCTTCGGCCGCGGCCAGCACCACGCTCGTCTGGCCCGTCGAGCGGATCGCGTCGCGCAGTAGAAAGCGCGGAGCCGAGGCCAGCCACTCGTCGAGCAACAGGGGATGACCGCCGCTGTGCGCCATCACGCGCGCGTCGACGCGAAAGGCGCTCCAGGCCTCGACGAAGGCGTCGCCCAGCGCGGCGCGGTCGGAAGGCATGTCGTCCGGAGCCGGCCGAACCCCGCCCCCCGCCCGCGCGGCGAGCGGGACGAGCAAAAAGAGCATCAGTCGCGAAATCCGAGGCGCCAGCAAAGCACTACCGTTTCGAAAAATCCGAGCGGAAGAACACAGGACAATATACTCGATCTTCGGCCCGAAACCGAGAGTCGCCGCAACCTGTCGGAACGATTCCGCTCGATTCGGGAAATGAGGATTCTAGTGCCTCGTCAACCCCACAATGCCGGGTCGGGCCGGCCCTCATCGACGATCCCTGCGTCACTCCTCCTCGAATTGGCACCGCCAGTCCTTCGTCGTCCTTCCTTGGCCTCGCGGACAGTTGCTCGCTCTACCCGAACGTTTTCGATTGACTCGACACTAGCCGGACACCAGGTCCCAGCGGAAGGTGATCCTGGCCAGGAAGGTGTTCTTGCCGATGTAGGCCGAACGCGTGGTGAAATAGGTGTCGAACCGGGCCGCGGCTCCGATCGAGATGTGCTCCAGCGCGTCGTAGTCGAGGCCGACCTCGAAGCGCAGCCCGACCTCCCAGTCGACGAAGCGCTCGCCCGCGCGGCGCTCGCCCAGGCGCGCCGAGATCACGCCCGCTCCGAAGTAGGGCAGGACCCGCATCACGTCCAGGGCGTAGAGCACCGAGAGGACCATCTCGGCGGCGAGAATCCCGTCGTGTCGATCACCCCTGGCCAGCACCGGAACCCGCTCGCCCTCCTCGTTGACGATCTCGGTGGGAATCCTGGGCACCCAGGGCGCGAACCAGCCCAGCGACCCGGCGGCCGAGACCATCCAGGCGTCGCTCAGGCCGTAGAGGAGCTGGATTCCGGGTCCTCCGCCGTGCGCCAGCGACGGATCGCTGGCCGAACGGCGCAGCAGCTGGGAGTACCGCCCCTCGGCGGCGAGGCGCAATTCGCCCTCCAGGGCGCGGGCCGGCGTCGCCAGCGAGACGAGGGCCAACAGCGAAAGCGCCGGTGCGACCGGAACGCGACGGGCGATCGGACAAGAATCGAAGCAGCTGTCCACGAGTGCGAGCGTACCGCGAAAACGGCGCGGGCTGAAACAGCTCCTACTCAACTACAACATCCACCCAGCGGTTGAGCGCGAAGCCCCGGCCGTCGTAATCGGACTGGTCCGGCACCGGCGCGCCCCTGACCGCGTCGATCCGCTCCATGGACAGGCCCTGGCGCCCCAGCCACTTCTCGACGGCCCAGGCGCGGCTGAGCCCGAGCTGCGCCCGGCCGTCTTCGGCCTCGCCGGCGGTGGGATGGCCGACCAGCCGCACTCGCCGCTTGCCGGCCGCTCTCTTCAGCTCGTCGGCGAACGCCTCCGGGTTGTCGCTCTCGTCGAACCAGAACACCGCGGTGCCGCCGCGAAAGTGTCCCGGAAACGGTACGAGCTCGCCGACCGTGAATCTCCCGCTCGATCCCCGGCTCTTCTCCCGTGGCTCGGGAGCGGCGGTCGATCCGGCTTGTCGTTTCTCGACGGTTTTCCCGCCTTGCGGCGCGGGCGCGGGATCCTTCTCCGAAACGGGCTCGGGAGGCTTTTCGCCGTCGGCAAGATGATCCGGCTCCGTCCCGCCAGCGGCCTTCTGCGCGCCGACCGCCGAGGCGCTCTTCTTGCCTGCGCTCATCTCCTGCGCGGGAGCCTTCGGCCCGATCCCGGCGTAGTCGGGAAGGGGGCTGGGCGGCGGTCCGGCCGAGCGAGTGGCGAAGAAGACCGCGGCTCCCACCCCCAGCAGGGTCACTCCCGCCAGCACCGGTACGACGATCTTCCAGGCCGCGGTTCGCGAGCCGGCGAGCCGCTCGTCGTGCCGATCCGCGCCGACTCCCGCGGCGCGAACTTCCGGCTCTGCGTTCGATCCCGCCGCCTGTGGGGGAGGCGCTGCCCCGCGGATGGTGCGCCCGTCCGCGGGCACCTCCGCGGGCGCCGGAGCCGGAGTCGATTCCTTGCCCGGGGCGGGTCCAGCGGCGGGGATGCTCCTGATCGTCGCCTTGCCAGGCTTGGGCCTGGGACTCATCGGCGCCGGCCGCGACGGCCGCACCGCGCCGGGAACCATTCCCAGCATCGTGCGACCCTTGGCCGCGGCGCGCGATCGCTTTGCCGATCCGGCGACGTCGGCCCCGCCCTCGGCGAGAGACTCGACGACACGGCCGACGTCGTGAATCGATACGTGACTCCGCGCCGTGGTCCTGCCCCGCGGCTCGACCAGCACCACCCCGTCTCGAGGCGGCTCGGGGCCGACTAGGATCATCGGCACGCCCATCCCCAGCGCCCGGCGGGAGACCATCTGGTAGCTGGCCGAGGATTCGTTCTCACGCGATCCGAGGGTGTAGATCACTGCGCTGGGCCTGCCCACCTGCAAGAGGAACAGCAGCTCGTCGGCGTTGTCGCCCTTGACGACTCGATGACCGCGGCGCCGGAGATTCTCCACGGCGCCCGAAACCTCGCCGGCAAGCGAGGCGTCCGTGAAGTAGTAGACGACGATGTCACCACTCATCGCAGCGCCTCCGTGAGCGACCCTCCGCGCCCGAGTCGCGGCGAGACATTACACGACGACGGGGCGCAAATCTACAGCGGCCGCCGGCCGCCGCGCATCGGAGCAAGCGCCGCCGCCAGTGTGACGGCCCGCGCGAACGTCTCTCCTCCTCCGCGCCGCAACGAGGCGAAATCTCCGAGCGCGGCGTGCTGTTCGGCCCGGGCGCTCGGATCGTCGAGGTCCTCTCCCTCGAGCGAGCGCAGGGCGGCGCCGCGGACCCGCGACTCCAGCGACGAGCTGCTCTCCACCGCGAGAGCGGCCGCTCCGATCGCGATTCTCGGATCGGCGGGCACGGCTCGTCCCTCGGCGAGGATCATCGCCGACTCGCGCATCCTCTCCGCTTCGTTCGATCCCAGCGCCAGACCGACTATCCGGGCGGGCGGATAGTGTCCCAGGGCGCGCACCGGGTGGTCGAAGACCGCCTCGACGATCGGAGCCACCGCGGACAGCACGCGGTCCGCATCCAGCGGAATCGGCGAGAACCCGTGCCCGGCGATCTCCATCCGCTCCGCGTCGTCCAGCGAGCTCACCCAGCGCTCCCAGCGCTGCGCGGCCTCTTCGGCCAACCCGGTGCTCTCCAGCGAGCGGCAGACGATGTACATCCTGACGTGGAGAGGCGGCGCGGCGGAGCCGAGCCGGGAGCCGATCGCGATCCTCGACGCCTCATCCCGCTCGCGCGACCGGCCGACCGGCGGCTGCAGCCCGGCGGCGTAGGCCTCGCCCAGTTGCACCGTGGCTAGCGCGTCCGCGGCGAGCACCGGCAGCCAGGCCGCCGCCAGAGCCGACACGGTCAGGCGGCCGGTGGACGAGAACAGCGCGTCCGCCGAGGCCGGATCCGGCAAACCCGAAGCAGCCCGCAGCTCCCGGATCGCCTCTGGACGGGCCTGGAGCACCGCCCGGGCGACGCGACCCGCGATCCTGGTCCAGCTGCCGGCCGCGTCCAGCTCTCGTTCCTCGATGGCCACCGTCGCCAGCGAGGGATCGATTGACTCCGGAGCGGATTCGGCGGGCGTGATCAGCACCGCCGCCCGCGTCGGGATCTCGGCGATCTCGAGCCTGCGGGCGTGAATCGAGTAGGGGTTGAGACAGTCCTGAGCGACGAGGTCCAGAAGCTCGAGGAGATCCGAGTTGACCGCGCCAGTGCGTTGCTCGAGCGCACGCTGGATCCGCTCGACGTCCTCCTCGAGTCTGCCCAGCTGGTTCTCGATGCGCAGCAGGTCGTCCCAGTCGAGCGCCGAGCCGGCCTCCAGGCGCCGCGTCAGCTCGGCGGCCGGCTCGATTCCGCGGGACAGGATCGTGGGCATCAGTCGCTCGGTCGCGCCGCCGTGCAGCAGGGCGCGCCGGCGCAGCTCCGAGGCGAGGCCCTCGACTGCGGCGGTGCGTCGGCGCAGAGCTTCGATCCTGGAGACCGGGGCGGCCGGCTCCGGCAGCGGCTCGAGCACCGGCTCGGGCTCCGGCTCCGGCCGTGGCTCTGGAGCCGCGGCGGTCCGCTGCGCCGGCTCGGGTCGCTGCGGGGGGGGCTGGGGCTGGGGCTGCGGTCGCGACGCCGAACGGCGCCTCAGCAGCTTGAGCAGCGCCGGCCCCAGCCAGAAGACCAGCGCGAGCAGCAAGTAAAAAATGTTCTCGACACCCTCGGGCACGAAGCTAGCCTCCTTCGCGCTCGCGCCGCTCGCTCTCGGGCCCGCCCTCTCGGCGGCGAGCCCGCGGTCCGGCCGCCACCCAGGGTCGGGCCAGCGGCCCGGGCTGACCGCGCGGCGTCATCGCCTCGCCAAGCACCAGCAACTGCACCAGCGCCGGCGCGTCGCTCAGCTCGTCGCCCAGGTCTGCAGGCGGGCGTCCCATCTCAGCGAGATCCCTCGCCACCGCCCTTGGGCTTGGAGGCCTCCGATATCGAGCCGCGCATTTCGGTGTCGGCCACGACGTTCTTCAGGTTGAGGTAGTCCATCACGCCGAGGTTGCCCTTGCGCAGCGCCTCGGCCATCGCCATCGGCACCTGGGACTCGGCCTCGACCAGCTTGGCCTGCATCTCGGCCACGCGGGCCTTCATCTCCTGCTCGCTGGCCAGCGCCATCGCACGGCGCCCCTCGGCCGCGGCCTGCGCCACCTGCTTGTCCGCCTCGGCGCGCTCCGTGTTCAGCTTGGCGCCGATGTTGGAGCCCACGTCGACATCGGCGATATCGATCGAGAGAATCTCGAACGCCGTGCCGGCGTCGAGGCCCTTGGTCAGCACGTTGCGCGAGATGTTGTCCGGGTTCTCGAGCACCGCCTTGTGGTCGTCCGCCGATCCGATCGTGGAGACGATGCCCTCGCCGACGCGCGCGACGATCGTCTCCTCGCCGGCGCCGCCCACCAGCCGATCGATGTTGGCACGCACGGTGATGCGGGTCACGGCGCTGAGCTGGATCCCGTCCTTGGCCATCGCGGTCACCTTGGGCGTGATGATCACCTTGGGATTGACCGACATCTGCACCGCCTCGAGCACGTTGCGTCCCGCCAAGTCGATCGCGGCGGCGCGATCGAACGACAGGTCGATGTTGGCCTTGTCGGCGCTGATCAGCGCGTTGACCACGGCCTTCACGTTGCCGCCGGCCAGGTAATGCCCCTCGAGCCGGTTGAGCCGGATGACCAGACCGGCCTTGACCGCGCTGATGCGCGGCTCGACGATCGCCTTGGGCGTCACGCGGCGGAGCCGCATCGCGATCAGCGTGAACAGCCCCACGTGCGCGCCCGAGGCCCAGGCCGCGATCCAGAGCCGAACCGGGATCAGCCACAAGAACAGGATCAGAACCACGATGGCGGCGATGACGATTCCCACCAGCGCCAGCGTGGAAAGCCCGGTTCCTCCGGTGTTCCATGGTGCGCCCGACTGGGCCAGCACCGCTGCGAGCGATGTCCAGATCATGAGTCCTCCCTCTCTTGGTCCTGCGTGTCTCCCTCTATGGGATATACGACTATTCTCGGTCCGCTCACCGCGACCACCTCGATCGCGGTTCCCCTTTCCACGAAGCCCCCTTCGGATACGACGTCCACGCGCTGATCGCCCAACTTCGCGATCCCGGCCGGGCGCAGGTCGGTGCTGGCCGTGCCCCGCGAGCCGACCAGCGCGGCCAGCTCCTCGGACTGCGTGCCGTGGCCCCGATCGAGGTTCTCCTCGTGCACGAACCTGCGCTTGAGGATACCCGATTTCATCGCCGCGATGAACAGCGCGATCGTGAGCGCCACCGTGGCCACGACCACCAGCGCTCCCCAGGCCGGGCCGAGCAGCACCCAGGCGGAGATCGTGCCACCCAGCAGCAGCACGATTCCGATTATCCCGCCCACGCCGAAGCCGGGCAGGACGAACAGCTCGACGCACAGCATCGCGATGCCGACCGCCAGCAGCGCCACCACGAAGACCATCGACTCCCAGCCGAAGCCCGGAGCCATCGTCTGTGCCGAGACCGGATCCATCAGCTCTTCCTCCTGACCACCACGCGGTTGCCCGAGGTGCGCACGATCACGACCGGCTCGCCGCGATCGACGAACTCGCCCTCGGTCGCGACATCCACGCGGCGACGACCGAAGCGCGCGATTCCGGCCGGCCTGAGCGCGCTCTCGGCCACCCCGCTCTCCCCGGAGGACAGCACCTCGGCCAGCGCCGCTCCCTCGCTGCCGCCGGCCGACGTTGCGTCGATCGCGTCGCCCAGCACCAGCCGGTGGCTCACCCTGGTCTTGGGCAGGATCGCCAGCGCCGCGAAGAACAGAGCCACCGCGGCCAGCAGCGAGATCAGCACGCGCGTGGCGGCCTCGTTGAGCAGGCCGGTGTCGAAGGAGACGTCCACCGGCAGCGCGGTCAGCGAGAAGACCAGGCTGCCCAGGATCATCAAGACCCCCAGCACGCCGACCACGCCGAAGCCGGTCGTGACGAACAGCTCGACGAAGAGCAGCACCACGCCGATCAGAAAGACGGCCACCTCCCCCCAGCCGGCCAGGTGCACCACCAGGTGGCCGGCGAAGAAGATCACCAGGCAGGCCAAACCCAGGATTCCCGGCAGCCCGAACCCGGGCTGGTAGAGCTCGATCAGGATCCCGAGCACTCCGATCGACATCAGGATTCCGGACAGCATCGGGTGGGTCAGCAGCCGCGCCAGCTGCTCGGCCCAGTTCAGCTCCAGATCGACGCGCTCGGCGCCGCCCAGGGCCAGCTTCTCCAGCACCTCGTCCAGCGAGTTGGCCACGGCGTCGGCGATCTCCCAGCGGATCGCCCCCGCGGTGTCGAGCGTCAGCAGCTTGCCCGCCGGGCTGATCCCCGGGATCTCCACCTCGGCGTCGACCATCGCCTCGGCGATGTCTCCGCGCCGCCCCTTGGCGCGGGCGGTGGAGGCCATCTCGGTGCGGAAGTACGAGACCATCTTCTCGTCCACCGGCTCGGCCTCGCCGCCGCTCAGCGAGATCGGCGTGGCCGCTCCGATCGATCCGCCGTCGGCGATCACGATCAGGTCGCAGGCCAGCGAGATAAAAGCGCCGGCCGAGATCGCCCGCGGGTGGATGAACGCCACGGTGCGCATCGAGTCGGGCGCGTCCATGATCGCGTCGCGGATCTCGGTGGCGGCGTCGACGCGTCCGCCCGGCGTGTCGATATCCAGAATCAGGGCGGCCGAATCGGGATGTCCCTCGATCGCCCGCCTGACGAAGGCGGCCAGCCCCATGTCGATCACGTCTTCCACCGGGACGACGACCACGCTTTGCTCGGCGCCGCCCTCGGCATCGGGCTCGGGCAAGCGGCGCCAGGGCGGCAGGCCGCCGTCGACACCGCCGTTCGCGATCTCGATCGGCTCGGGCGAGGGGGCGAAGCCTACCAGCGGTGCGCCCCCGTCCGGAGCGCCCCCGTCGGTTTCCGTCTTTTGGTTTTCCAAAGCGTGCTCGACCGCGCGCTCGATTGCGCGCTGAATCTCACCGTCGTCGAAGGCACGCGGCTCTTCTCCGGCCGCGCGGAAGCCCGCGCCCAGCGCCAGGCCCAGCGCGGCCAGCACTGCGTAGGCGGCGATCAGTCGCCGTCGCGAGATCTCGTTCTTGCCGCGCGCACTATTTCTCATACAATTCTTCGTCTCGCCAATTATTGATGAAGCATTAGCATATTTCTCTCGAGCGAAAGCGCAATCGCTTGCTTCCGAAAATCGAACGCGGTACGAGCAGGGGTTGGGGCAGAAGTGCAGTGAAACGAAAAAGTTGAAGCAGATGGGCAATACGCTGGGACTCAGACGCGAGGACAAGAACGAGTGGGAGCGCCGCGTCGCGCTCGTACCGAGGGACGTGGCCGAGCTCGTCGAGGGCGGCGTCGAGATTCGGGTCCAGAGCTTCGAGAGTCGCGCCTTTGCCGACGACGAATACGCCAGCGCCGGTGCGAGGATCGTGGACGATGTCGTCGATTGCGAGCTGGTGCTGGGAATCAAGGAGATGCCGATCGACTACTTCCGAGAGGGCGGCGCCTACGCCTTCTTTTCGCACACGATCAAGGGGCAGAGCTACAATATGGCGATGCTGCGCCGCTTGGTTGAGAAACGCTGCACGTTGATCGATTACGAGACCGTTACGGACGAGCAGGGCAGACGGCTGATCTTCTTCGGGCATTACGCTGGCCTGGCCGGAATGATCGACACGCTCTGGACGCTGGGACGGCGCCTGGCCGCGCTCGGGCGAGAGTCGCCCTTCGGAGACGTTCGACCGGCTCACGCCTACCGCGACCTGGAGGAGGCCAAGGCCGCGATTCGCGCCGTAGGTGAACGGATCGTCGAGCGGGGAGTCGGCGATTTCTCTCTCCCGGTCGCCTTCGGGTTCACCGGCTACGGGCACGTCTCGCGGGGAGCTCAGGAGATCTTCGATCTGCTGCCACACGTCGAGGTCGCCGGGCAGGATCTGCCCGACTTCGTCGCGCGGCACGGGGAGCTCAAGGACAAGCTGGTCAAGGTGGTCTACGAGGAACGCCACCTGGTGCGGCACGAGGACGCGGACCGCGAGTTCGATCTGCAGCACTACTACGATCACGGCGAGGAGCACGTCTCGATTTTCGAGCCGCAACTGGCCGCGCTGACTGCGCTGGTCAACTGCATCTACTGGGACGAGCGCTACCCGCGCCTGGCCAGCGCCGAGCAACTTCGGGATCTGTTCGCCGGCGACGAGCCGCCGCGCCTGACGGTGGTCGGCGACATAACATGCGACGTGGACGGATCGCTGGCCTGCACCGTGCGCGACACCGATCCCGGCGAGCCGGTCTACGTCTACGACCCGGCCACGGGGGAGGCGCCCGCTGGCTTCGACGGTTCAGGGCTGGCGGTGATGGCGGTCGGCAACCTGCCCTGCGAGCTGCCGCGCGAGGCTTCGCTGGCCTTCAGCGAGGCGCTGGCGCCGTTCGTTTTCGAGATGGCGGCGGCCGACCTCAACGCGCCGTTCGAGGATGTCGCGCTGCCGCCGCCGATTCGGCGCGGGGTGATTCTGTGGCGCGGCGAGCTCACCCCCGATCACCGATACATGGCGGATTACCTGCGCTGAGAAATGATTCCATTGCCCACAAACCGCAAGGAGATTTCGGAATGAAACGAGTGCTGGTACTCGGAGCCGGCCTGGTTTCCAGGCCGCTCGTGCACTACCTGACCGAAAGAGAGGGTCTCGAGGTCACGGTGGCCTCGCGCACCGTGTCCAAGGCCGAGGCGCTGGTCGAAGGTCGTGAGCGAGGCAGCGCCCTGGCGCTCGACGTCGGAGACGAGCAGGCCCTGGAGCGACAGATCGCCGAGCACGACCTGGCGGTCTCCCTGCTACCCGCGCCCAAGCACCCGCTGGTCGCCGGGCTGTGCCTCGAGCACGGCAAGCACATGGCGACCACCTCGTACATCGGCGACGAGATGAAGGCGCTGGACGAGCCGGCTCGCAAGGCCGGGTTGACCTTCATCAACGAGTGCGGGGTCGACCCCGGCATCGATCACATGTCGGCGATGCGGGTCATCGACGCGGCGCGGGAGAAGGGCGGAAAGGTCGTCTCCTTCCGCTCCTACTGCGGCGGGCTGCCCGCGCCCGAGGCGAACGACAACCCGATCGGTTACAAGTTCTCCTGGGCGCCGCGCGGCGTGCTGATCGCGGCCACCAACCCGGCCCGCTTCCTGAAGGACGGCGAGGTGGTAGAGGTGCCGGGCGACGAGCTGTTCTCCGACCCGGAGATCGTCGAGGTGCCGGGCGCCGGAAAGTTCGAAGGCTACCCCAACCGCGACTCGTTGCCCTACATCGACATGTACGGTCTGGAGGGCGTGCGGACCATGTTCCGTGGGACGCTGCGCAATCTGGGTCACTGCGAAAGCTGGTACCAGTGGGTCAAGCTCGGCCTGTTCGACACCGCTTTGCGCAGCGACCTGGAGGGGCTGACCTACAAGCGTTTCATGCAGGGTTTCGCCGGGGGAGCCGGAAATCTGCGCAAGGGGATCGCATCCGAGCTGGATATCCCCGAGGATCACCCCGCGATCGAGAAGCTCGAATGGCTGGGCCTGTTCAACGATTCGCCGGTGGATGTCCGCCAGGGCGGAAACGTGGATGTGATCGCCTCGCGCATGCTCGAGAAGTGTCCGTTCCGAGACGAGGAGCGCGACATGATCGCCTTGCAGCACGAGTTCGTGGTCGACTACCCCGACGGCGAGAAGAAGCTGTACTCCTCGCTGGTGGACTTCGGCATTCCCGGCGGCGACAGCGCCATGGCGCGCACCGTCTCGCTGCCGGTTGCGATCGCCGCGCGGATGATCGTCGAAGGAGAGCTGGACCAGCGCGGCGTGGTGGCTCCGGTCGAGCCCGAGGTCTACGACCCGATCCTGGACGAGCTGGCCGGGCTTGGGATCGAGTTCGAGGAGCGTTCGGCCTGACAGGTATCGGCGAGCATTCAATGAGGCTGGTTGTGAGAAGCGCTGTGGCAATTTTAATGATGCTCTTTTCCGCGGTGGCCGGCTCGTGCGAAGGCGGCTCGAGCGAGCCGCGCGCGGAGCTGTCGGCCGTCGAGGCCGAGATCAACTTCTGCTACAAGCATGTCGCAGAGACTCACGAGTGGCAGGGAGCGGTGCTGGAGAGCAGCGGCGATGCTCCGCTCGAGATCACGCGCATCCTGCTGCGCGGCGATGCCGGCTGCGCCTTTGGCGTATTTCGAGAGGCGGCCTCGGGCGAGGAGCCGGGAGCCTACCCGGTTCCGCCCGAGGAGGAGCCCGGAGAGCCGATATCCATGGTCCTGGCGCCCGGACAGGTCGCTTTCCTCGAGGTTGTCTACGACCCTCCCGCAGCCGGAGAGACCGACTCCGCCGCGATAGTGGTGCACGGCGCGACCTCCGATCCGGAACAGGGACGGCTGGTGATCCCGCTTTGCGGAGTTGGGTTGGCGCCGGGAGAGACTTCCCCGACCGCGCCCGACGCCGGTTCCGACGGAGGACCGGACTGCCCCCCGTGCGAGCAGCTGGACGAAGGCGCACCCTGGTGCCAATAAGCAATCAATTCACCTGAACCCCAACGTTGCAAAAAGCCATCGGCAAAAAAAAACGCTGTCGCTCGCGCCAAAGCAAGCCATCCGCGGCCGCGCTCACGTTTTGAGGACTCAACGAACCGTAGAGCCACAGAGGAGCAGGAACGGTCAATGGTCTCCAACCGTAGAGCCACAGAGGAGCAGGAACGGTCAATGGTCTCCAACCGTAGAGCCACAGAGGAGCAGGAACGGTCAATGGGAAGATGCGGCTATCGTAGGGTCGAAAGCGGCTCCGTTACGATTGGCTCACCGGACCCCGCCGGAGACCACGCTGAGACGTCGCCCCAGCTCGTACATCGCCAGGTGCCCGCTCTCTTCGGCGAGAAAAACCGCGCAGGAAGGATCCACCTGCATCAAATCCGGCACGGGAGGATCTCCGCCCATCGAGTGGACCACCTCGCCGCTCTCGGGACGAACCACGTAGACAGTATCCGCCGGCACGAACAGAACCCCGCCGCGCAGAGTGATTCGCAAATCGAGCGGCACGTCGTCGGAGCAGGTCGGACCGAGAACAGACGTCCACCGCTCCTCGCCGTCGCGCGCTCCGATCGAACGCAACACTCCCCCGGCCGCGTTCACGATGAAGCGATCGTCGAGCGCCATCAAAGCGCATGTCTCGGCCCAGCCGCGACAGGCCATCCGCCACAGGATCTCGCCGCTTTGCGTGTCCGCGGCCACCAGATCGTAACGACGACCGGAGCGCACGGGCAGCAACGCTACACCATCAGCCATGATCGGAGCGGTCAGCGCACCGCCGTTCAAAGTCGTCTCCCACCGCGGCTCGCCGCTGTAGGCATCCAGCCCGAAAAGCCGCCCTTCCGGCTTGCCTGGACGGCCTCCCGGCACGACCAGCACGTCGTCGGAAACCGCCGGCGGAAGCTGGAAACGGGTGCGCTCCGGGAACATCCATACCAACTTGCCGTCCTCGATGTCGATCGCGCTGAACTTCGCGTCGCTGCTCGCAACGTAGAGCAGCCGCCCGTGCCGTCGCAGGGCGAAACGACCGCCGCGGGACGCTGTGTATCTCCAGCGCGGCTCTCCGGTGCGCAGGTCGAGCGCCACCAGCCGTCGTCCCTCCTCGGCCGCGATCACCATCCCCGGCGTGGGGCCGTGATCCACCGAGAGCACGACCGGAGATCCTCCCGAGCGCGGAGCCAGCTCGGTTTTCCAGCGCAACAGCCCGCTGTGCTGCTCTATCAGCTCGACCGCCCCCGAAGCCGCCACCCTCGCCACTCCGTCGCGGCCGGCGACCTGGTATCGGGCGTCGGCCTTGTCGGTCTCCCGCCTCCACAGCACGGCGCCGGTCTCGGTCTCCACTCCCAGGATGAAACCGCGCGCGGTTACCACCGCCAGCCGGCCGGATAGGGTGGTTCCGCTCAGCTCGAGCCCTTCGGCCTCGATCCTCCATCGCTCGCGAAACGTCAGCCGGCTGACCTCTCCGATCTCGGTCGCGGCCGCTGTCCGCGGTCGTCGCTCGGCCAGGCCGCGGTAGTGCTCCGCGTCGGGGTTGATCACCGCATCGCGCCGTTGGTCCCTGGACCATGACGTCAGCGAGCGAATCTCGCGGGAGAACGCCTCCAGCCGCAGGTTGCGCCTCTGCCGCGGCGCGATCTCCACGATCTTGCGGCGCAGCTCCCGGCCGACTCCCAGCACCGCGTCGGCGTACTCCCAGGGAGAGATGTCGTGAAGCACCAGGATCGAATCCTCGCGGTGCCGGTCGGAGAGGCTGATCGCCAGCGAATCGTCCGCGTCGAGGCGCACGCCGACCGCGATCCCCTCCGCGATCAGTCGCACCGAGATCGGCCGTCCCTCCTCCCAGGCGGCCAGCAGCTGACGCACCGAGGCCAGCATCTTCTCGGCCTGTAGAAAGGCGAACCCCTCGCCCAGCAGGCGCCGATGACCGCGCAGATGGACAGCGAACCGACCGCGGAAAAGCAAGGAGTTCAAGTCGTTGCCCGCCGGAGGCCCCGGAGCCGACAGGTCGGTGGCCGTCGCCGCGAAGCGAAAACCGAACGAGAACCCGTGCTCGTCACGGGGCTCGCGAAAACGCGTGCTCTCCACCACGCGCCGCCCCGGCGCCCGCTTTCCGCGCGGCCTGCGCTCCCAGGGGCGTTTCTCCTCCAGGCGCTCGACGATCTCGCTCATCCAGGCGACGATCGGCTCCTCGTGTATCTCTGGATCCATCTCCGAAGCCCGGCTGACCAGCTCGCGCGTCGAGCGCAGCACTCCGCCGGCCAGCTCGTCCAGCCCCACGGAGCGATCCTTTACCAGCACCTCCGGAGAGTGCCCACCGCGATAGAAGGTCAAAAAGACCCTGCCGCCGATGCGCTGCATCACCAGCTCGTGCGGGCTCTCGTAGAAGCTGATTCGAGCCGCGCCCTCGCCCGCCGACAGGCGCTCCACCGCGGCCAGCATGTCCCGCACCAGGAAGAACACCGAGTCCTCGTCGGCGCGCCGGGCGATGCTGCTGCCGTCCACGCGGATATCCACCACGTCGCAGACACCCGCCGGATCGAGCTGCCTCGCACCGGTGCCGAGCCTGCGATACGAATCACCGGACGGCTCGCACCAGCCGGTACCAAAAACTATTTCGAATGATCCTTCACCCATGGCTTCCCGCGAGACCTCTTCCTGGTGCACGAGAGGCGAAACCGCCCCTCCCCGGCCAGCCGGCCGGATCCCTCGTCGCGAAACACCGCGACGAGCTCACGAAGGGATTGTATCCCGCGCCGGCTCGCGACCGCAATTTCTCGGCGATGGTCTCGCGCTGTTTGGCTCACTCGTCGAGGTCGTCCTCGCCCCAGACGATCGCGCGAAAGGCGCGCAGCTCGGTCTCCGAGTCCTTCCAGCATCCGCCGGGAAGGCCGGCCTTTCGGCAGGTGTGCTCCAGAAACTCCTCGCGGTCCCAGCCCCATTCCACCGGAACCTGCGGCAGCAGCAGACCCGAGCGCCCCCCCCGCGACATGATCAGCCCGTCGCGCCCGATCACCACCTCTTCGGGCTCGATCGGCTCGGGAGCGGTCAGCACCGAGATCTCGTAGCTCAGGTCGTCCAGCTCCTCGGGGGTCACCGGACTGAACCGCACGTCGCGAATCGCGGCCGCCCGCGCCACGTCGGCCACGCACTCGTAGAGCGGCACGCGCGCGATCACGTGGCCGATGCAGCCGCGCAGCTCGCCGTTCTTCTTCAGCGTCACGAAGGCGGCCCCCTTCTCGGCCAGCACCTCGGAGCCGGGCGGCTTCGGATCGAGCTTTTCCCCCTGAACAGCGGCGGCCACCGCTCGCTTGGCGAGCGCCATCAGCTCGCGACGCTCCTTCAATCCGTAGGGTCCGTAGTCGGTCTCGCTTCCTCGTTCTTTTCGCATCCCCTTCTCCACGCTGAACGCCAGGGCTCCATAGCCCACTACCTTGGACTTGTCCCCGGCCGTGTCTCCGCTGCTCCGATAATCGATCCTCTCGACCGCTCTCTTCTTCGCCGGGTACTTCCCGAAAAAGCCGACGAAGGCGAGCACCGGCCGATATCCGCACATTCCCTCGCTGGGTCTGGCGGCCGCGGCGCGCCACTTCTCGATCTGCCATTTCTCCAGCAGCTCGAGGTTCTGGTCGTCGAGCTCGCGCGCCTCCTCGTAGGGGTGATAGTGGGAAAGATCCGAGCTGAGCACGAACAGCACGTCTCCCCGCTCGCCGAACTCCTCCCACAGCGCGGCTCCCGCCCGCTCCACCAGCCCCTCGTCGCGCACCGCGACTATGACAGGCACGATCTCGGCCTCGGGCAGCGCCACCTGCACGAACGGAAGCTGCACCTCCAGCGAGTGCTCCCCGCGAAACACGCTCTCGTCCGCGGCGAACACGTCGCCGTGCTCGTCGAGCAGCCTGCGCACCGCCCGCCGGTCGATCTCCAGCGAGCCGAGCGGGGTGTCGTACGCCGGCCGGTCGAGCACCGCCGGCTTGTCCGCCGTGCGCCGATGATTGAGCGAGATCACGACCACCGTGCGGTAGTCGCGCCCCTGCACGGCGCGGAAGGCCTCCCCCGCCACCGGTCCCGAGTAACGGTAGCCCGCGTGCGGGCTGAGAATCCCGACGATGTCGCGATCGTCGGCCGTCCCGGCCGAGCCGGCCTTCTCGAGAAAGCCCTCGACCATCTCGCGCAGCTTTTCCGGATCGTCCGGATAGAAGCCGCCCGCCACCTGCGCCGGGAACGCATTCTCGTCGTGTCGAATCATCTCGCCGTCGTCGCCTTTCTCGTCCGGCGCCTCGGGCTGCTCGCTCTCGTCCCGCTCGGCGCCCGCCTGGGCGTCCGGCGCCGCAGAGGGAGCCGGTTTGTGCTCCGAGCAGGCCAACAGCAACAGCACCGCAGCGATCGCCCACCGTCGGATCATGATCTCACCTCCGCAGCTCATCATAGCGCAGCCGACCTTTCCGCGCGACCGCCGAGGTATCGACTTTCGAGGCACCGCTGCGACCCCGGACCTCGCGGCCGCGTTGACCGCGGGACCGGGGGCGCGGTAAACAGTATTGATGCTTCGCGACGCCCACGTGCTGATCACCGGCGGCGCCGGTTTCATCGGCACCAAGCTTGCCGAGCGCCTGGTCGACGACAATCGCGTCACCGTCTTCGACCTGCTCCGCCGCGACGCGCTGAGCGGCACCGAGCTGGCGCGGCATCCCAATCTCGAGTTGGTCCGAGGCGACGTGCGTGACCATGCGGCCGTGAGAGACGCGATGCGCGGCGTGACCCACGTGGTGCACCTGGCCTCGATCGCGGGCGTGGACACGGTCATGAAAAACCCTCTCCTCACGATGGAAATCGCGATCAAGGGAACCTACAACGTGCTGGAAGCCGCGGTCGAGACCGGAGAGATGCGGCGGCTGGTCGACTTCTCCACCTCGGAGGTCTTCGGCCGCCACGCCTATCGCGCCGCCGAGGGGGACGTCACCTCGCTCGGTGCGGTCGGAGAGGCCCGCTGGACATACGCCGTCTCCAAGCTGGCCACCGAGCACCTCTGCCACGTGATGCACCGCCAGCGGGATCTGCCCGCGGCGACCGTCAGACCGTTCAACATCTTCGGGCCGGGGCAGGTCGGCGAAGGAGCGATCCACCACTTCGCGTTGCGGGCGCTGCGGGGCGAGCCGCTTCAGGTGCACAACGACGGGGATCAGATTCGTGCTTGGTGCTATATCGACGACATGATCGAAGGCCTGCTGCTCGTGCTGACCAGCGACGAGGCGGTGGGAGAGGTGTTCAACCTGGGAAATCCGCGAACCGCGATCACGGTGCACAACCTGGCGCGGCTGGTGGTGCGGCTGGCCGAATCGAGCTCCGAGGTCGTGCACGTGGACTGGCCTTATCCGGACGTGGATCTGCGCGTGCCGAACATCGAGCGGGCGCGCGGCCTGCTGGGGTTCGAGCCGAGCGTGGACCTGGAGGAGGGAATCCGCCGCACTCTGGAGTGGTACAGGCAGAGCCTTGACTCGCCGCCGAACGGAGAGTTAGCTAGCTGACCCTCGGCGCAAGCCGGGTGGAGGGTGATCGATATCGCGACCAGAATCGACAAGCTGCTGCACGTGCTTGAGACCAAATCGTCGGCGAAACGCGCCGAAGCGATCGACGCCCTGGCTTCCCTGGGCGCGGGTAAAATTCTCGCGCCGGTGGGGGACGCCCTGCTGTTCGGCTCGGACGAGGAGTACCGGCGTGCCTATCTCGAAGTGCTCGAGCGTTGCGGCGCGGCCCGCGATCTGGGGGACGTGCGCACCGACGGATGGTTCGAGCGAATCGGTGAGCAGTTCGACAGCTTCGACTCTTTGTGCGACCTGATCGGCACTCGTTTCCTGGCTTACTCGATGATGCTCGGCGTGCAGATTCGCGCCGTGACCACCGACCCCCGCTCGGCGGCGAACACCACCATCGAGTTCACACTCGGAGACGACATGCCCCAGAGCCTGACCCTGGGCGAGTTCCGCATCCGGCTGGTGCGCGCTGTCGAGGAGCAACGGGTCGACCGGCAGCCCTGCGAGCTCCCGCTCACGCGCGAGAAATCGATGCGGCTGATCGGCAGGCCACTGCTGCTGCTGGCTCCGCTGTTCGACATCACTTTGCAAAAAATCGCCGTCGTCGATCCGGGCGCCCCGCGGTTGCTGGTGGTACTCAGCCTGGGCAACGAAACGATCGTCCGCGAGCTGGCCGAGCTCGAGGAGCAGATCAGAAACAAGGTGCGGCGCGATCTGGCCGGAGCCTACGAGGAGCCGTTTCGCCTGGACCTCGCGGCGGTGTCGCTGGCCCGCGAGATGGCGGCCTCCGGCGACACGGACGGCGTGGTCGCCACGCTGGGCAACTGGCCGGGAATGCTGGTTTCGCTGCAGCGCTCACCGGTGATGAAGCAGCTCGACGACCAGCAGCTCGCACTGATCTCCGAGGGGGTGCAGTTGCTGGGCGACGCCTTCCTCGCTCGCGAGCGTCCGACCTGGAGCGAGGAGCTCTATCGGCTGGGATTGCAGTTCGCCCGCGAGGGTCCGCCGGCCGGCCTGCTGTACCAGCGGCTGGGCCTGCTGCTCAGCAGGGAGAAACGTTACGGCGAGGCGATCGGTCTGCTGCGGCGGGCGCTCTACCTCGGAATTCCCCAGGAGGAAATCCTGCCCGCGCTGGGGCGGGCGTTCCTCGAGCGGGGAAAGCTCGTTATCGCGGCGGCGCTGCTGGAAAACGCGCGCTCGTTGAACGTCGTAGACCCCGAGCTGGACGAGAGCTTGGCCGAGGTCCATCGCCGTTTCGACGAGGCCGGAGTGGCGTGGAACGTCCCGTCGACTGCCGGGACGAAGTGAGGGTTTCCATCCGATGAAGAAAAATTTCGTGCTGGATACAAACGTCCTGCTCCACGATCCCGGAGCGCTGATATCTTTTGAAGACAACGATATAATAATTCCGATTTATGTTATCGAGGAAGTCGACGCGTTCAAAAAAGATCTCTCGGAGCTGGGACGCAACGCCCGCCAGATCTCACGCATCCTGGACAGCCAGCGCAAGGGCGGCCGCCTGGTGGACGGCGTGCCGATCGAGGGCACCGAAGGCGGAACGTTGCGCGTCGCGTTCGCCGGCGAGGACCTGCCTCCCAAGTACGCGCTCGACAGGCACAACGCGGACAACCGCATCCTGGCCACGGCGCTGGAAGTCCAGCGCGCCGATCCGGACACGCCGCTGATCTTCATCAGCATGGACATCAATCTTCGCATCCGGGGCGCGGCGCTGGGGCTGCAAGTGCAGGACTACGACACCGAGCGGGTTCCGCTCTCGGAGCTCTACATGGGGGTCTACGAGCGCGCGATCACATCCGAGCAGATCTCCAATCTGTACGACAACGGAGAGATCGAGCTGGAGGACGACGCGGAACAGGAGGACCCGATGCCGCCCAACAGCTTCGCCGTGCTGAGCGACGAGGGTGGCGGCTCGGCCCTGGTCAAGATGCCCGTCAACGGCCGCACGGCGCGCCTGCTGAGAGGCAGCGGTCCCACCGTCTGGGGCATCCACCCGCGCAACAAGGAGCAGCGCTTCGCCTTCGAGCTGCTGCTCGACGACGAGATCCGCCTGGTGACGCTGCTCGGACAGGCCGGAACGGGCAAGACTCTGCTGGGGCTGGCCGCCGGTCTGCAGAAGGTGGTCGAAGAGCAGGCCTACCAGCGCATGCTGGTTTCGCGGCCGGTCTTTCCCCTGGGGCGGGACATCGGCTTTCTGCCCGGCGATGTCGAGGACAAGCTGCGACCCTGGATGCAGCCCGTCCACGACAACCTGGAGCTGCTGCTCGGCCTGACTCCGGGGGAGAAGCGCAAGGGTCGCTCCACCGAGGAGTTGTTCGACATGGACATGGTGCACATCGAGCCGCTGACCTACATCCGCGGTCGCTCGATTCCTCGCCAGTTCATCCTCGTGGACGAGGCCCAGAACCTGACCCCGCACGAGGTGAAGACGATCATCACCCGCGCCGGCGACGACACCAAAATCGTGCTGACCGGAGACGCCTACCAGATCGACAACCCCTACGTGGACACGACCAACAACGGGCTGGTCCACGTGCTCAACCGCTTCAAGGGTCAGTCGATTGCGGGACACGTCACGTTGACCAAGGGCGAGCGCTCGGACCTGGCCGAGCGCGCTGCCAACCTGCTGTGAAGTCGCGCACCGCGACGACGTTGCTGGCCGCGGCGACGTTGCTGGCCGCCGCCGGCTGCGCCGATATCTCCAGCCGCTTCCCACCGCCGGAGGACCCCGAGCCGGCAAAAGAAAAAGCCCCCGACCGGACGCGGGTCTCCGACCTCGAGGAGGAGGAACGCGTCTTCGAGGACCGCGGTGAGCTCGATCTCCTGATCTCGGCGCTGGCGAGCAAGGCGAGAGAATCCGAACGGGCCGACGCCGGTCCTAAGGCCTCGCCCGCCGAGAGCGAGGATACGGCTGCCGACGCCCGCGTCCCGACCGCAGAGCGGATCTGGGCGCTGGACGACGAGCAGTGCCTCGCGCGACTGGAGCGGGCCGGCGTCTCCGTGCGGGAGCCGGAGCTCGAGACGCCGAAGGTGCGCACCCCCGTGCTGCTCGACGGACCCGTGGCCGGAGTCGAAATCCGCCCTCGCTGGCCGCGGTCCGAGCCGGTCAACGCGGTGATGGACTGCCGGCTGGCGCTGGCGCTGGTCGCCGTGGCCCGCGAGGCGGCGTCCCGGGGAGTAAGCTCCATTCTTTTCTACTCGAGCTATCGGCCGCTGCCGCCCGACAGGCGCGCACGGAAAAAGCCGAGCCAGCACCGCAGGGCGCTGGCGATCGACATCCGCTGGTTCGAGATGGCCGACGGCGAGACGATAGATCTGATGAAGGACTACGAGCGACACCCCGGAGAGCCACCCTGCGAGGGCGAGCCCGAGACCGAGGCCGGGCGCTTCTTGCAGGAGCTGGCCTGCCGGCTGCACGAGCTGAAGGTGTTCAACGTGATCCTGACGCCCAACGCCAACAAGGCCCACCACTCGCACTTCCACTTCGACATCACCCCCGAGGCGAGCTGGTACATCATTCGCTAACACATCCCACTGCGATCCAGCCTCCTCTCACGATCCACACGATCCACATGGGGGGTAAATGGATCACGTAATCCCCGCCGCGCCCGCGCCTATGATTCACGTCATGTGCGCGGTTGGCCCGGGCCGCTGGGTCCAAAGACATGCGAGGAACGCGCATCGCTCGATTCGCTCCCTTGAACTAAAGTATCAGACACGCTGAATCGCGGCGGCGACGATCAGGAAACGTTTCTTGGCGAGCTTCATCTTCGGCTTCATTCAGTTCCTCGATTGCGAGCGGGAAGTCTGCCAAGTTGAAAAAAAACCGCTTCACGCTATGATGAGTGTCGCGTCGGAACGTGATCGCGGACTTGCTCGCCGACGACCGCATCGAGCGCAGCGAGGACGTCGTGCCTGCGCCGGTCGAGGTCAAGCCGTACGGTGTTGGGTACCGAGTGAAATACTGCTCGAGATACTCGCCGAAGCTCGCCGCCAGGCCGTACATCTTCATCTCGACTAGCTGTCTGTAGGTCTCTTCGCTCAGCATCCCCTCCTCCTTCAGTGGTAGTAGCCGGGCCCGCGGATGTTGTCGTGGGCCGGCAGAGTCGTCTTCTTCTCGGCTTCGGTTCCGGGCAGCAGGGGCTATCGCTCCAGGCCTTTTTCCAAGATAGCTTTGATGGTCTTGTACGACGGTGAGCCGATCTTCAGCGCCCGCTCGCTGGCCGCCTCGAGACGCTCCTCGCCGTACCTCCTGCCCAGCCGCATCACCCCCAGGCACGACCTGTAGCCCTGCTCGGGATGGCGCCTCGATTTCATGATGGTCTCGGCCACCCTGGCCGTGTGCTTCCCGGTCTTGCGCGCCCAGCTCACGATCCGGGACGGGGTCCACTCCAGGTGCTCGCGGTGCGAGCGCGGCATGTGCTCCGGCTTGGTAGTCGCCCGGCCTTTCTCGTAGCTTCGCAGGTGGACGGCCACCCTCTTGCCTTTGAAAATGATCTCCACCGTAGTCGCGCTACGACGCGCCTCCACCTGCTCGCCGACGAGCTGGTACGGCACGCTGTAGAAGTGCTTGTCCACCTCCACGTGGTAGTCGATGTTCACCTTGGGCTCCGACCACTCGCCGTACTCGTAGCGCTTCTTCGGCAGCGGCTTCAGCGCCGGGCGATCCAACTGCTC
>JAWOBP010000209.1:0-68792 GCA_046484285.1 Polyangia bacterium | reverse complement strand
CGTCTCCGGACGTCAAAGCACGCCGAAAATGTAGACGGAACAGAGATACCCGCCGACGAGAATGAAAAGCACCGCCGTGATGCGCCGCATCCAGGGCTCGATCTTGGTGAAGATGTTGAACGCTCTCGAGACGCGATTGGCGGCAAAGGCGATAACCGCCGAAAAGACGACCACCGGCAGCGCGGTTCCCATGGTCAAGCTGTCAGATACCCGGGCCGGTCAGCGTGTCTGAGACTGGATCTTGTGGATCTCGATTTTTTTTATTTTCTCTCCTTCTGAAAGGCGGTCGACCGTGTCCATGCCTTCGGTCACCTCGCCGAACACCGTGTACTCGCCGGTCAGGTGCGGCTGGGGCGAGAGCGTCACGAAAAACTGCGATCCCCCCGTGTCCTTGCCGGCGAGCGCCATTCCCACGCTGCCGCGGCGGTAGTCGCGAGGGGAGACCTCGCAGCGCAGCGCGTAGCCTGGATCTCCGAGTCCCGTGGCGGTGGGGTCGCCGGCCTGAACCACGAAGTTGGGCACGACGCGGTGGATTTCGGTGTCGTCGAAGTAGCCGTCTTCGGCCAAATCGGTGAAGCTGCCAACCGTGGACGGCGCTACCCTGCCGAACAGCTCGATCGAGAAGGCGCCGCGGGTGGTGTATACGGTTGCCGTGGCGTCGGTGCGGCGCCAGCGCTGTCTTTCCTCGTGCGACACCCTCCTGGCGGGTCGGGTGGGCGGAAGGACTTTGGGGGCTTCGATTCCGTCGATCGAGCGATAGGCTTTCAGAGCCGCTCTGCGCACCGGCGGGCGTTTGTCTGTCACCAGCCTCTTCAGGACGGGCTCGGCTCGGGAGCTGCCGGTGGCTTGCAGGGCGCCCGCGGCGGCTACCAGGGCTCCCCACGCGTGCTGGAAGCTCCCGAAGCGCGCAGCGGCTTTTCGGATCGACTCCAGCGTGGCGCCGAGCCTCTCTTCGGCTGCGAACGTCTCGGGATGGGTGGCGATCGCGTCCAGCGCCGCTGTCGCGACCAGCGCTCGGTCGGCTCCGGTTGCGGCGATCACCGCGTCGATCGCCTCGGGATCGCCAAGGCCCGCCAACGCGCGGATCGCCGCACAGGCCACGCGCGGATCCGGATCCTCCGCCATCGAGGACAACAGCTCCGGGTATCCGGGTTCGAGCGGCGGCGAGCTCGCGATGCGCTCGATCAGGACGCGCTTTCCCACGTGGGGCCGTTCCCTGTCGCAGGCGATGACCGCGGCGTCGGGTGATCCTCCCAGCGCGCGCGCCAGGCAGAAAACGCGCGCCGCGCCGGCCGTGAGGTTTTCGCCCGAGCCCTCGATGGCCCGCTCGATGCGCTTCGCAGCTCGGGACGGTCTCTCGGCGGGCGGACAGGAAAGAGCGATCTCGAGCCCCGCGATTGCGGTCTGCGCGGCCGGACCCGATATCCACGCGGGATCTTTTTCGAGACTCTCGGCTACAAAAGCGAGGGCCCGCGCCGCCAGCGGGCAGCGGTGCTCCTCTTTCTGCAGGCCCAGAGAGACGATCGCCGTCGCTCGAACCCGCCAGTCGGTGTCCTTCAGCGCGGCGCCCAGCATTTCCTCGTCGATCTCGCCGCAGCGGGCCAGGGCGCAAAAGGCGTAGGCCCGCACGTCGGAATTGTCATCGCTCGTCGCAACTCCGAGCAGCGCCTCCACCGCTTGCGGCCGCAGCGGAGACGAGGTGGCGGCGCCGTACAGGGCGAAGGCGGCGGCGAAGCGCACCTGCCTGTTGTCGTCTTCCAGCAGCTCGACGGAGCGGCGCGCGGCCTTTTCCAGATCGATCCCGCCGCGGCCCAGACGACCGAGCGCGCCCAGCGCTGCGGCGCGGATTTCTGCGGAATCATCGGACAGCTCGGTGATCAGCGGCGGCACGACGTCCTCCGAGCTCAGGCGCCCCAGCGCGTCGATCGCGAGCAGGCGCTCCCGCACCGGTGCGCCCGCGTCGATCCGCTCGACGAGCAGCCGCCTCGCGTTTTCCGGCACCTCGTCCAGCAGCCCCAAGGAGAACAGGGCGTCCCGGCGTATTCGGGGCACGTGATCGCCGGCCAATCCAACCAGTGCCTCGGCCGAGAGCGGGTCGCCGATTCGGCCCAGGGCGATTGCGAGCCTGGAACGCACCTCGGAATCTGGGTGCTCGACCAGGTCCAGCAGGGCCGCGCCCGTGCGGCGGTCGTCCTCGGCGCGGTCGATCAGGGCCAGGGGATGCGGCGGCTTTTGCGAGCCTACGACGCGCAGCTCGCCGCGCTTGGCGTTTCCCCCGCACGAGACGGCGATCAACGCCGCGAGCAGTGCTGCCTTTCCGCGAGATGATCCGGATTTCGAAATCGGCATCGGGGTCGAACCTACCAGAAGTCGAAGGCCCAGCCGAATCGAATCGCCAAGGTGGGGAAGATGCGTATCTTTTCGACCGCGACGCGGTTGGCCCCATCCTCGAGGGCCGTGCTCATGAATCGCTGCGCTTTCTCGACGGTGTCCCTCACTCTGGGATCCAGCTCTTCGAGCTGCGCGATCGCAGATCCGCCCAGCTCGACCTCCGCCCCGGGGGAGAGCAGCAGGTTCAGCCCGCCCGCCAGATCGAGAAACGCTCCGTTCTCCCACAGAAAGCGCCAGCCGGCGTGCAGGCCGATCATCGGCACCCAGACGCGTGCCGTTGCCTCGAGCGAGAGATCTTCCTGCGCATCGGTGTCCGTGATCACGCCCTTGGCCATCGCCTCCAGGCTCCAGACCTCGAGGGTCGCCTCGGTGAAGAAGCGCTTGCTCCAGGGCAACCAGCGACCGAAGAGCCGACCGGAGCCGAGCTTGGTCCTGACCTTGCCGGTGATTTCGAAGCCGTGACTCTGCGCGGATGATTCGAGGTCGTCGGTTCCCATCGCCTTGCTCAAGGCGCGATCGATGGGAAAGGATCCCCCGCCGATTCCGACGACCCACTCGCGCGATATCAGCAAGGCGACATCCAGATGGAAGAACTCCAGGAGGCCGGCACCGATATCGAACCCCATGTCCATTCCGTCGCGCGGGTCCTTTTTGTAAACCGGAGGCGCGGCAGTGGAGCCGCCCTCCGGCAGAGGGGGAGGTCCGACCGCCGCGCGGGTCGGTCCCGCGGGCGCCTGCGGGGAGCCGGGCGGCGGCGGCGCGGCGGGCGCGGGCACGGTTCCGGGATCCGGGGCGGTCGGCCCGTCGGTTGCGTCGGGACCGGGGGCGGAGCCCTGTCCCTGTTCGTCCGCGTCCGGGGTTTCCCGGTCCCGGGGGCCGGCGAGGGCCGGAGGGGCGGGCGTCAGCAGGACTGCGGCGGTGAGCGCCGCGGCTATCGGTGACCAGTGTTTTTCGTCGGCTGTCATTTCCCTTTGTGGTGCTGGACACCCGAGACAGTTAGTTTGTTGGGGCCCGGTGAGAACCGATGATACGATAGATACGATATCTGACGCGAGATATGACTCGAAAACGACTACGAGTTGTCGGGCCCCGGGACTCGCGCAGCGAGTTCGCGCCGGAGCCCGAGGAGGGGCAGCAGCCCGAGAGCGACGGGTTCTCCCTGCATTTCTCCGGCGGGCGTGGAATACTGCGCCTGCAGGGGGAACGGGTCTCGCAGGCAGCCTCCGTCGACCTGCTCGAGCTGGCGATTCCCAGCATCTCGTTTCCCTTCGACGTCACCGCCGGTGTTCGGGGGCTGCGCAGTCGCCGCCTGTCGCTGGCCCGCATGGTCGTCTCCCTCGGTCTCGACGAGTTGGAGAAGCTGCTCGGCGCGCGGGCCAGACCGGGGTCCTGGATCGGGGAATCGAAGCTGGCCTTCGAAAGGGAGTTCGTCTCGGTGCTGTCGAGCTACGGTCCCGAGGGTGGGCGCGTGCCTTTCAGCTTTCGGCTGCTGCCCTCGACCGGGGAGCGCGTTCCCTCCCTGTTGATCGACGATGCGCGCGCCTACGGCCCCTTGCCGGCTCCGCTGCTGGTCGCCGTGCTGGCCTGTATCGGCGAGCTGCGGGGCGCCGAGATCGACGGCCTGGAGCTGCGCCCCCCGGACCCGGTCAAGTCGGCCCTGATCGAGATCCTGCCGCGTCGCGGGTGGAGGCTGCCGGACCACGGGAGCGTGATTCTCCATCGCCTGGAGCTGGTCGCCGATCGAGCGGAGCTGGACTACCGCGATGCGGAGCTGGCGAGATCCACACAAGACGAGAGCAGGCGCGAGATCGGCATCGCCCGCCTGCGCAAGCTCGAGGAGGCGCGCCTCACCCGGCCGGGAGATGATCGGCTCGCGCGGGGGGAACCGCAGGACGCGCGCAAGGCGTACGCGCGACTGTTGGAGCAGGAGCCGGACAACGCGATCGTCGCCGAGCGACTGGCGATGATCGACGCCGTCTCTCCCGATTTGCGCGAGAGCGCCCGCGCCCTGGCGATGGAGGCATTCGAGCGCGACGAGTCCCAAAACGGCCTGCTGGCGGTGCTGGCCCAGATCGGGGCGCTTTCAGGGGACGCCGCCGGCGAGGTGCGTTTTCTCGAGCAGCTGTTCGAGCGGGGTTGCGCGCTGGAGAGGCTGGCCGCCGGCCTGCGGATTGGCCGCCTGCTGTCCGAGAGCGATCCGGCGGCGGCGGCGGACTGGCTCGACCGCGCGCTGGCCGCGCGACGGGACGATCCGGACGCGTTGCTGGAGCTGGTCCGCACGCGCGCGGCGCTCGGAGAATCAGAAACGGTCGAGCGCTTGATCCAGCGCTGGATCGCGATCCACAAAAGCCCAGGCACTCGGGGGGAGGCCCACGGCCGGGCCGGACGAATCATGCTCGAGGAGCTGGGAGACGCCGAGCGCGCGGTGCGGCATTTCGAGCGGGCCACATTGGCCAATCCCGACGATCTGTCCTTCGCCTGGGGGTTGGCCGATGCCCTGGCGCGCAGCGGGGAGGCGGAGCGCGCGATCAGCGGCTACGAGCGCCTGGAGCGGCGCTGCGAAGAGCGGGGGGATACGGCCGGGGCGGCTCGCGCCTGTGCTTCGATCGCGGATGCCTGGGCTCGAGGCGGCGAGCCGCGGCTGGCCGTGCCCAGGTACCGCAAGGCGATCGAGATCGGTCCGCGCGTTCCGGAGCGACTGCGCCGGCTGGCGGGCGCCCTCGAGGCGTGCGGCAGGCACGCGGAGGCGGCGAACGTGCTGGAGCAGTCCCTGCGCGGAGGCGAGTCGGTGGAGGATGGTTTCCACCGCGGGATGGCCGCGCTGGAGCTGGCGAGAATCTACCTGGAGGAGTTGGAGGCGCCGGCCGCGGCCGAGCCCTGGCTCGCCGAGGCGTCGCGCCACGAGGAGTCGGCCGAGGGAGCGCAAAGGACGCATCTCGGCCTGCTCGAGCGGCAGGGCCGCTGGGCCGAGCTGACCGAAGAGCTGGAGCGGGTGCTGGCCGAGGAGCCGACCGCGGACACAGTGCTGGCCCTGGCTCGTGCCCGTATCGAGGCGGGGGCGTTTTCGGCGGCCCTCTCGACGTTGGAGGCCGCCCGCGAGCGATTTCCCCGGCGGCTCGAGATAGTCGACGAGCTGATTCGCGCCAGCCGGGGCGCCGGTGAGAAGGCGCGGCTGCGCGGCTTGCTGCTGGAGCGGCTCGACAGCGTCGACGATCCCGAAACGCGCAGCGAGATGGCCGCAGAGATCGGGACGCTGGAGCTGGACGACTTCCAGAACCCCGGCGCGGCCGTCGGCTGGTTGCGAGGAGCGCTGGAAAGCAGGCCCGAGCTGGTGGAGGCTCGCCGCGCTCTGGTCGATGCCCTGCGGCGTCTGGGCAGGAGCGAGGAGCTGGAGGGCGAGCTCGACTCGCTGGCCCGCAGCCTGAGAAAGGCCGGGCGTGGCGAGGAGGCGGCGCTCGCCCTGGCGGAGAGGTCGCGGCTGCTGGCCGCCGCCGGTCACACCAACCGGGCCGCTTCGCTGCTGCGCGAGGCACTGCCCGACCTTCCGCCGGATTCGAGGCGGGGCGCGCTTCTGGAGATGGCCGAGCTGTTCACCGAGGCGGACAACCCCGACGCGGCGCGTGACCTGTTCGCCGCGGCGCGGCGCGAGCGGGGAGTGGAGACCGAGGGCGAGCACCTCGCCGCGCTGGGGGAGGCCGAGGCGGCTCTCAAGACCGGGGACCACGAGCGGGCGCTGGAGGCGGCGACGGCCGCCGGCTCCGGGCCCGCTTCCCTGCGAGCCCGCTCGGCCCTGATCGCGGCCAAGGCGTTGCTCTTCCTGGGGCGCGCCGAGCAGGCGGCCGGCACGCTGGAGCGCGTCGCCGAGAATGTCGACGAGGAAAAGGCCAAGGAGCTGCTGCTGATGGCCGCCCGCGTGCGGCGCAGCGAGGTTCGTGACACAGCGGCGGCGCGGGAGATCCTGGAAGAGATCGTGCAGATCGATCCGGCCTATCCCGGCGCGCGCGACGAGTTGGTGGATATCGTGGAGTCGACCGGCGACCGCGCTCAGCTCGCCGATCTGCTGGTCCGCACCGCCGGCGACGGCGAGGATGCGATTGCCGACCTCAAGAGGGCGGCCGACTTCTTCTCGGCCGAGGGGCAGCACGGCAGCGCGGCCGAGGCCCTGCGCCGGGCGCAGTCGATCGCGCCCGAGAAGGAGACGGCCCAGATGCTGGCCGCCGCGCTCAAACGATCCGGTCGCCGCGACGAGGCGATCGAGGTGCTGGGCGAGCTGGCGAAAGGCGACGCCGAGGCGCGCGCGGAGCTGGCCGCGGAGCTGGAGCTGGCCGGTCGCCACGACGAGCTGGCGAGGCTGCTCGAGTCGCGCGCCGAGCCCGACCCGCGTGCGGAGATCGAGCGGCTGCTGGAGCTGGCGCGGATCCATCGCGAGCTGCGGGGCGACGTCGAGTCGGCGCTGGCGATGCTGCGCCGCGCGCGCGAGGTCGGCGGCGACGATCCGAGAGTCGCCGCGGCGCTCGCCGATCAGCTGCGGGAAGCCTCGCGCTGGGGCGAGCTGGCCGATCATCTCCAGGGGATGCTGGAACGCGAGCGGGACGCCGGCGAGCGGAACCGGATCGTGATGAGCCTGGCCGAGCTGCTGTCCGGCCCACTGGCGGCGCCCCGCGAGGCGGTCGACGCCCTGCTGGCGGAGATCGAAGGGGAGGCGCCTTCGCGGCGGGCGCTGGAGATCGCTTCGCGAGCGCTGGAGATCGCTTCGCAGCTCGGAGATCTGGCTGTGCGGGTGCGCTGCCTGGAGGCGCGGGCGGCGGTCTCCGAGCCGAGGGAGGCGGCGGCGTTTTTGGTGCGGGCGGCCGACCTCGCCGCCGCGGCCAGTGCCGCCGATCATTCGAGCGAGCTGTTGCGCCGCGCGCTGGAGGCGGATGCGAGCAATGGCGAGGTGCTGGCCAGGGTGGCGGCGGACGCGGTCGAGCGACAGGCCTGGGAAGAGGCGGCACAGCTGGTGAAAAGGATTCCCGAGTCGCGACGCTCCGTGGATCTGGAAAAGCTTCGAGCCGGGGCCCTGGAGCGGGCCGGCCGGTCTCTGGAGGCGATTTCCAGCTGGCGTCGGATCGTCGGCCTCGAGCCGGATCGGGTCGAGCACCTGGACGAGCTGGCACGGCTGCTGGAAGCGGAGGGCGATCGACGTCAGCTCGTCGCAGTGCTGGGCAGACGTCTCGAGCTGACGGGCTCCGACGAGGAGCGCGCCGAGCTGCTTGCGCGCCGGGCGGCTGCACGCAGCGAAGCGACCGGAGATCCGGCCGAGGGTCTGGAAGACCTGGTTGCCGCGGCCCGGCTACGCCCGCAGGATCGCGAGCTGGTGCGGGCGGCGGCGGACGCTTCGGCTGCGGGAGGGCGCTGGCCGCTGGCCGAGGAGATGCTGACTCTGGCGATGGAGGGCACCGGCGGGGAGGAGCGAGCCGGCCTGCTCAGGCGCCGCGCGGCGATTCGTCGCACGCGGCTGGGAGAGCCGGGCGGCGCCGCCGAGGATCTGCTGGCCGCGCACCGGGCCGAGGGGCTCTCCCCTCCCGAGATGGAGGTCCTCGCCGAGCTGCTGGAGCGGCGCGGCGACGTGAAGGAGGCCGCGCGCATCGCCGGCGAGATCGCGCGAAGCGGCGACGCGGACGGGGTCCACCAGGCGCGGGCGGCCCGCCTCGCCGCCCAGGACGGGGACATCGAAAGAGCGCGCGAGTTCTGGCGGCGGGGGGTGGAGCTCAACCCGGATCCCAACTGGATCGCAGCGCTGGTGGGGCTGCTGGATCCGGCCTCCGACGGAAAGGAGCTCGGCGGGCTGCTGGACCGCCTGGCGGGCGTGGAGAAGGTACTGGATGTCGAGGATCACTGGGCCGTGCTGGAGGCTCGCGTCGAGCTGGATCTGGCCCGGGGACGGGAGATGGAGGCGGTTCAGGGTCTGGACGCGATGCTCGACCTGCGCCCCGCCGACAGCGGCCCCTGGGCGCGGATGCAAAGCATCCTGGAGCGCAGGGGAGACTGGGAGAGCCTGGCCGAGCGCCTGCGCACCCGCCTCGAGAGCGGGATTCCGGCGGCGGAGACCGCTCGGCTGGCGGTCGCCTTGGGGAACCTGCTCGAGGACAAGCTCGGAGACGAGAACGGAGCCGAGGAGTGCTACCGGCGCGCGACGAGGGCCGTGCCAGACGAGCCGCGCGCCAACCGCGCGCTGGCCGGTCTCTACGTCGGGCGGCAGCAGTGGCGCGAGCTGGACGGCCGCCTGCAGCGCCTGCCCGAGGAGTCGGACGACCAGGATCTGCGACTCTGGCGGGCGAGGGCCGCGGAGCATCTCGGCCGTATCTCCGAAGCGCGCGATCGATACCTGGAGCTGGTCTCCGGCGATCCGATTCCGGTCCCGGCCGCCGAGGGGCTGGCGCGCGTCGCGACCGATCCCGAAAGCGATCGCGATCTGGCCGCGCTGACCGATCGCCTGCTCGCGAGAGTGGGCGATCGATCGATAAAGCCGGTCGTCTACCGTCGCCTGGGCCTGGCGCAGATGAGGCTCGGGGACGGCGACGCCGCGCGCGAGCTGCTGGAGCTGGCGGATCGCGTCGCGGGCGGAGATCCCCAGGCGCTGGAGCTGCTGGCCCAGGTCTACGAGCGGCAGGGCGACTCCCGCAGCCAGGCCGAGGTGCTCGCCCGCCTGGCGTACATGATCGGTGATCGGCCCAGCGCGGCGCACCTGGCCGTGGTCGGTCGCCTGCACCTGGACGCGCTGTCCGATCCCGGACGCGCGCATCACTGGTTCTCGCAGGCGGCCGACGAGGACCCGGACAACCCGGAAGTGCTGCTCGGGCTGGCCGACAGCGCCTGGCTGCTGGGCGACCTGCACGCGGTGGCGCGCAGCCTGGAGCGGGTGCGGCTGGTGGCGCCCGGATACGACCTGACGGCCAGGCGCCTCTACAGGCTCGCCGCGGCGTTGGCCGAGACGCGCGCCTGGCCGGACGCGGATATCGTCGAGCTGCTGGACCAGGCGATGCCCGCTCTCGAAGGGGGAGAGCGCGACCAGGCGCGGCGGCTGGCCGAGACGCTCCGGCGCCGGAAAAGCGGAAGATGAAGCGTGACGCCTGGCCTTGCCTGGTGGTGCACACCGACGTCGATCGGGCCGACGATCTGTGCTGGGAGCTGTGGGAGCGCGGCGCGGATTCGGTGGAGGTGCGGGATCGAGACACGCTCTCGGCCGGAGCGGGGGAGACGAGCGAGCTGCGCGCGGGTTTCGAAGAGGCCCGGATTCGCGACCGGGTCGCGGAGGAGATCTCGCGCCTGGAGCCGGCCGCCCGGGTCGAGGCGATCGAGGTGGTCGACGATGGCTGGAGCGTCGGTTGGCGGGAGTTCTTCTCGCCTGTGGAGCTCGAGATTCTGCGCGTGGTGACGCCCTGGATGGAGCCGTCCGACGATCGGCGCGAGGTGATCGTCATCGACCCGGGAGCGGCGTTCGGCACCGGCGGCCACGCCACCACCCGCCTGGTGCTGGAGATGATCGAGGCCAGGGCGTTGAGCGCGGATCTTCCGTTGCGGGTGCTGGACGTGGGGACCGGATCCGGAGTCCTGGCCGTGGCGGCGGCCAAGCTCGGCGCCGGGCTCGTGGAGGGAATCGATAACGATCCCGAGGCGGTGCGCGCGGCCGAGGAGAACCTGCGGGTCAACCGAGTGGAGGAGATCGTCTCGGTGCGATGTGCCGATCCCCGGGAGGTCTCCGGCGGCTGGCCGTTGGTGCTGGCCAACCTGGAGCTGCCGGTGTTTCGCGATTGCGCCGAGCGGATCGCCCGGCTCGTCGCGCCGGGAGGAGAGGCGCTGCTCAGCGGTCTGCTGGTCGACCAGGTGAACCCCTGTCTGGAGCTGTGGCCGGGCTTCGAGGAGAGGGAGCGGCGGGATCGGGAAGGCTGGGGAGCGGTCGCGGTGCGGAGGCCGATTTGACACGGGTGCTGGTGGAGCGGGTCGGCGAGCCCGGCGAGTCGCTGAGCGTGGTCGGCGACGAGCTGCGGTACCTGGCGCGCGTGCGGCGTCTCGCCGCGGGCGACTCGGTCGAGGTCGGGGACGCGAGCGGGAGGCGAGCGCTGGCCGAGATAGAGCGAATCGACAAGAAAGCGGCCGTGCTGCGCTCGATCCGGAGCCTGCCCGACGCTCCGCGAGCGGTCCCGGTCCACGCTCTCGCCGCCGTTCCCAAGCGGAGGCTGTTCGACGACGCGGTGCGCAGGATCGGAGAGCTGGGAGCCGAACGGCTGACACCCCTGCTGACCGGCAGGACCGTGGCTCTGCCGGGCGAGGATCGGGTCTCGCGCTGGCGCCGCATCGCCGCGGAATCGCTGCGCCAGTGCGGGCGGGCGACGCCCCTTCGCGTCGATTCTCCGACAGAGACGGACGAGGCGCTGCGAAGCGCGGATCGCGACCGCCTGCGGCTGATTCTGCACACGGACCCGGGGCTGCCGAGCCTGATGGAGGAGCTGCGCCGCGCGGACCCGAGCCTTGGGGTGGCGGTGGCGACCGGGCCCGAGGGCGGCTTCGAGCCGGAGGAGGTCTTTCGGGCGGAGGAGCTGGGTTTCGTCGCGGTCCGTCTGGGTCCCACGGTTCTGCGAGCGGAGACCGCGGCGGTCGCGGCGACCGCCCTGGCCGTTGCCTTTGCCGGTGGTTTCGAGTAGTTGAGCCAAATAGATCAAAAGTCTCTAGAAAAATCGACCGCGCACTCATAAGCTGTATTTCCGATGTCCGCTTTGAGCTCATTGCTGGTCCAGGACCAGGTTCTCTCCGTCACCCAGGTGGAGCAGGCGCTCCAGCGGCAGGTGATCTTCGGCGGAGACCTGGCCACGAACCTCCTGGAGCTGGGTCTCGTCGACGAGGACGTGCTGGCGGAGTACATCGGTCGGGTCGTGCGGCTGCCCGTGCTGTCGCGCGCCGCTTTGGAGAACATCGACCCCCGCGTGCTCAAGACGGTTCCGCCCGAGGTCGCGCGCGACCATCAGATCGTGCCGGTGCGGCTTCAGGGCAACGCCCTGCTGGTCGCCTGCGCCGGACCGCCGCCGAGCGAGGCGCTGGAGCGGATTTCTCGGCTGGCCAGCTTCGAGGTGACGCCGCGTCTGGCGCTCGAGTTCCGACTGGCGATGGCGCTCAATCGCTATTACGGTGTCCCGCTTTCGGCGAGAATGGCGGCGTTGCAACGTCGTTTTCAGCCGGATTTCGAGGTCGACGCGGAGCCGGCCGAGCAGCCCCGGCCGGAGGCGGTGCGCAAGGAGGATTCTGCGCCGGTCTGGCAGCGGGAGGCTCCCGTGGTCGAGCCGCAGCCGCCGCTCGAGACGCCGATCGTGATCGAACCCTCGAGGCCTGTTCGGCAGGAGGGCGAATCGACCATCAAGTTCGTGACCGCCGAGCGGCGGGGACGCTCGGGCGAAGACACCTCTCCGTTCGGCCGGCCGGCCGCGCGTCCGGCCCGGCGCCTCGCGGAGAAGGAGCCGGTCGAGGAGAAGAAGGAGCGCGGCTACGAGCCGCGACGTCTGCGCTTCTCCGAGGCCGTCCGGGAGCTGGAGTCGGCCGAGGGGCGCGACGAGATACTGGATCTGCTGCTCGCGTTCGCCGGGCAGGCGTTCGATTACACTGCGTTGCTGGTGGTCCAGGGCAAGACGGCTCACGGGCGCAGCGCGGTCTTTCGCGGTCGGCCGCCGTACGGCATCGAGGACGTGGAGGTCTCGCTGGAGCGGAGCGGGATGTTCAACACCGTGTTCGTCACGCGCGGCTACCACCTCGGTCCCCCCGGGGACCATCCGGCCGACGCCGAGGTGCTGGCGCGCCTGCAGCGCGAGCCGCCGCGGAGCTGCACGGTCATTCCGGTCTTCGTGCGGCAGCGGCTGATCCTGATGCTCTACGGCGACTCGGGCCGCGAGGGCGTGCGGGCCAACCGGGTCGCCAAGCTGGCCGAGTTCTGCCGCGAGGTCGGACGCGCTTTCGAGCGGATCCTGTTGAAGAAAAAGCTGGGGGCGTTTCGCGAGGGAGACGATCGCTCGCCGGCCAAGGTCTCGACGGATCGGCCAGCCGAGGTCGGGTCGGAGCGGAAGGCCGCGCCCGAGATGTCGCAGTGGAAGCCGGCCGAACCGGATTCGGAAGCCTCGCTGAGCGGCAAGATCCGCCGCTCCCAGGCGGGCTTCGGAGACGGGGATGTGATCGGCGAGGAGGGATGGCCCGAGCCGTCGATATCCAGCATTCCGGCCCCGGCGGCGGAAAAGGAGCAGCCGCCCGCAGAGGAGACCGGAGCCGAGCCGACACTCTCGGAGGTCGAGTCGCGACCGACTCAGCCGAGCGAGTCCTCTCCTTTCGAGCCCCCGACCGAAGGGGATGGCGGGCCGGGCTTCGATCCGCTCCGCGCGCCTCCGCAGGAGTTGCTGGAGCGGGTCGAGTACATCGAGCGCGTCTCCGCGGATTACCTGACACCCGAAGATCGTCCCACCCCGGTCCCGGAGGCCGTCGAGGCCGTCGAGAGCGAGGAGGCCGGACCCGGGGATCCGCCCGCTCCACCGCCGGATGCGGTGGCGGCCAGAGCGGTGGTCAGAATCGATCAGCCCGCGCCCGCGGCGGAGCCGGAGCCCGAGCCGCGGGCGGCGGAGCCGGCCGCGGGCGCGGCGCCGGTGGCGGAGACCCGCTCGGTGGTCGTGGAGATGACCGAGGAGATCGACGAGCTCGTCGACAGGGTCACCGCTGGCGGCGGGTTCGACGAGAAGGCGGCGCTGACCCTGGTCCAGCTCGGAGACGATGCGCTGGCGCGGCTCGTCGAGCGGTTTCCCGGGCCTTTGAGTTGCGATCGGTACCAGGAGGTCGGCCGCTCGCGGCCGGTCGAGCAGCACGGTCCGCTGCTGCGCGCGCTGGCGACCTTCGGCTCGAGCGCCGGACCGCGGCTGGTCCCGCTGCTCGACAGCATGGACTCGGAGGTTCGCTACTACGCGACGTTCATGTTCACATCCTGCGAGTACCCCGAGGCTCTCGGCTCGCTCGTACAGCGCATCTTCGACAACGACAGGCAGATCAGGTCACTGGCGGTGGATGTCATCGCGGGTTACGGAGAGACTCCGGAGTACCGCTGGGCCATGCGCGAGCTGGCCGGTACGCTGACCGCGCCGTCGTCGTCGCTGGAGAAGAAGCGAATAGCCGCCGGGGCTCTCGGCGCGTTGAAGGCGCCGGAGGGGGTCTCGGCGTTGGCAGACCTGCTCGGTTCGGTCGACAGCGTGCTGGCCGAGCGCTGCCACGACGCGCTGGTGCGGATCACGTTCAACGATTTCGGTTTCTCCGAGCGACGCTGGATGGCATGGTGGTCGTCGAATCGATCACTGAGCAGGCTGGAATGGGCGATCGAGTCGCTGAACCATCGACTCGAAAACGTTCGCCTGGCAGCCGTCGACGAGTTGCGGAGAGCAACCGCGGACGCGGTGGAGTGGCCCGCCGGGGCGCTAGATCACAAGCAGCGACGCGAAATGGCTCGACGCCTGCGGGAGTGGTGGAAACGCGAGGGGCGAGCGCTTCACCCGGTCCCGAGTGTTGACTGAAACGATGACGAACGGTTTTTCAAACGACGAGGCCCGCGCTTACTGGTCGTCTCTCTCGGAAAGGCTTCTGGCGGAGATCGGCGCGGGCGGAGAGCCGGCCAGGCTGTCGGTGCTGAGTCACGACCTGGCGCGCGTGCTCGGCGAGCGGCTCGGCTCCCGCCGGGAGGCGGAGGCCAGGTTGGAGGCGGCCGCCGAGCTCAGCCCCGAATCGTCGGAGATCGCCTGGGATCTGTGGCGGTCGGCCGTCAGCCGGGGGACGCGCGAGCGGGCCGACGCCCTCGAGGCGCTGCTCGCCGCGGCGCGCCGGGTCGAGGATCGCGTCGCCTGCCAGCTGGCGCTGGCGCGATTGCGCTCGTCGGACTTCTCCGATCCGGAAGGGGCCCTGGAGAGCCTCGAGGCGGCCGCGAGCGAGGATTCCGAGCATCGCGGTATCCGCTGGACGCGCCTGGAGAAGGCGCTCGTGGAGGGCGCCGACGATCTTCCCGAGCGCCTGGAGGAGGCGGCCCGCGCCAGCGGCGATCCGCTCTGGAAGGCGGCTTTGCTGCTGGAGCTGGCCGGCGTGCTGCGCGATCGAGGCGGGGACGAGGTTCGCAGGATCGCTCTCTACGAAGAGGTCTTGCAAAGCGGCGTTCGCGATTGGAGCGTGCTCGAGGAGCTGGCGAGGTCGGCCTCGGAGCTCGGTGCGTGGGAGGTGCACGACGGAGCGCTGGAGAGGATGATAGCCGGGGCACTCGAGGAGCCGCTCGCCCGCAACGACGATCGGCCTTTGGGACACGACTTCGACGGGCTGGAAAGAGGGGCGTCCGCCGCCGCCGCCGGTCTCTGGAGGCTGGCGCGCTCGCGCGAGCGGGAGCGCGACGATTTCGACGGAGCGCTGGAAGCGCTGGAGCGAGCGCTGGAGCTGCGGCCGGAGTCGATCCTGCTGGCGCGGGAGCGGACGCGGCTGCTGGCGGCCGGCGGTCGCCTGGAGGAGGCGGCCGACACCGTTTTCGAGCGGGCGAGCGCGGGCGAGCGCGCGCTGCTGGAGCTGTGCGCCGGACGAACGGAGCGCGCCGCCGAGCGGGCGCGGGCCGCGGTAGCGCGCAGCGGCTCGCGGTTTCTGGAGGCGCTGGCCGAGCTGTCCGGCGACGAAGGGGGCGAGGCGGACGTAACCGAGGCCGTGCAGGTCTCCCGGCGCTGGCTCGAGGAGAACCTGGATCATCCGGAGGCAGGGCGGGTCGCGGCCGAGCTGCTGGCCGCGGGCCGCGGTGGAGAGATCGCCCGCCTGATGGCGGCGGAGCGGGCAGCGGCCGATACTCCCTGGCCGCCGCCGAGCGAGGAGCCGACCCCGTGGGATCCGCCGCTGGACGCTCTGCGCTCCGCGCCTTCGGAGCGATCCGCGAAGCTCGTCGCCTGGAGCGAGTCGACCTCGTCGGCGGAGCCGAGCGCGGCGCTGCTGGTGGCCGCCTCTCGCTGCGCCGAGTCTGAAGGGGACGCCGTTCGGGCGCTGGAGCTGGCCGGCCGCGCGGAAGGGGTCGATCCCGATTCCGCGGCGGCGCGGCGCCTCTCGCTGCGCCTGCTGCGCGCGTCCGGGCGCTGGGAGGACCTCTCCTCGGAGCTGGAGCGCACCTGCGAGGAATCGCAGGAGCCGGAGAGCTCCCGGATTTATCTGCACGAGCGAGCGGCGATCCTGGAGCACGTGCTCGGCGATGTGGCCGCGGCCAGAGAGATCTTCACCGACCTGATCGCGCTGGACCCGGAAGACGTCGCCGCGGCCTGGGGCGATCTTCGCACGTCGATCCGGCTCGGAGACTGGGAGGCGGCCGATGCGGGGCTCGAGCGGCTGGCGGAGTCACACCCGGAGGACGCTCCTCGCCTGGCGTTGCTCACGGGCGCGCTGAAGCTGCTGGTGCTCGGCCGCGAGGCCGAGGCGGTCGACAAGCTGTCCGCGGCCGTCGATTCGCTGGAGGGGCCGCCGGCGATCGCCGCGCAGTTGCTGGCCGCAGTCGCGGCCCGCCTCGGCGGCGACGAAGACGGCTTTTGCGAGAGGCTGGCGACTCTGGCTGGCGGCGCGGGCTCGGAGGAACGCACTTTGTTCGCGCCGGAGCTGCTCGAGTCGACGCGGGCGCTGCGGGGCACCGACGCGGCGGCCGAGCTGATCGGGGACAGCGGCGCCGATGACGAGACCGCGCGGCTGTGGAGACTGCTCGCGGGCGGACGTCCGGAGCGCCTGGCCGGTGCGGCGCGGGCGTTGAGCGAGATGGCCGAGACGGCCCCGGGAGAAGAGCTGGCCGGCGCGTGCCGGATCGCGGCGAGCCTGATCCGGTCCGGCGCGGAAGAAGGCGAGGCCGGCCTCGAGAAGACAGATCTCCGCTCGCCGGAGGCGGTCTGGCACGCCGCGGATCGGCTGCATCCAAGGGCGGAAGGAGGGGCCGATCTGCTCGCCGCACGGGCCGAGCTGGCCGCCGGGGGAGACGTGCTCGAGTGGGCCGACTGGCTGCTCGACACGGCCGAGGCGCTGGAGGACGCGGGCGACGCGGCCGCGGCGCTGGAGGTCGTCCGCGAGGGCGTCGAGCGGGCCGAGGATCATCCGGGCCTGCTCGAGGCGCTGGCCAGGCTGGCCCATGCCTGCGGAGATTACGAAAAGGCCGCCGAAGCGCACGGACGGCTGGCCGGCTTCTACGGGACGCAGGAAGAGAAGGCCAGGCAGCTCTTGCGTGCGGCGGAGATTCTGCTTTCCGACCTGGGACAAAAGGAGGGTGCCGAGAGGTTGCTGCGCGAGGCAGTTCGTCGCGTTCCGAATCACATGGAGGCCAACGAGCTGCTGTCCAGGATACTGAGAGAGAAGGGCGACGAAAGCGGTCTCGCCGAGCAGATAGAGACTCACATCGAGGCGGAGTACGACGCGGATCGACTCGTCGAGCTGTACCAGGAGCAGGCGGATCGGCTGCTGGCCATGGACGATTTCGACGGCGCGCTGGAAGCGGTGGAGAACTTGCTGCTGCTCGAGCCGCAGCGCGCCGCCGCGCACCGCACCAAGATCGACATACTGGTGGTCGCCGAGCGCTGGCTGGAGGCAGTCGCCGCGTTGAAGGAGTACGCCGCAGCGCTGGAGGACCCGGTCGAGGCGCGCACCTCGTTGTGGCGAGCCGCGGAGATCCTGGCCGGAGAGGCCGGCGACATCCCTGCCGCGGTCTCGCTGCTGCGCTTCCGTTACCGCGAGGGAGACGAGCATCCGCAGACGTTGCGCCAGCTGGCCGATATTGCGTCCAAAGGGGGGCTGTGGGAGGAGGCGGCCGAGGCGCTGGCGCTGCTGGCGGCGCGGGTCGGGGACGAAGCCAAGCGAGCAGACGTGATGCGCGAGGAGGCGCACCTGCGGCTGGAGAAGCTGTTCGATCCGGACGCGGCCTCCGAGGTGATCGATCGGCTCCTGAGTCAGAATCCGGACGACGTGGACGGCCTGCGGATGGCGAGCCAGTTCGTCGCCGATCCGGCGGAGCTGCGGCCGCGTTTCGTAAAGGCCCGAGCCGCGATTCGGGCGGGGCTCGACGAACGGCCGGTGGACTCGGATGCGACGGCGCGGCTCGCCGAGGTGGCGGCCGAGCTCGGCGACGACGTTACCGCGGAGGCGTGCGAGGCCGTGCTGGATCTGTACCGTGGAGGAGAGCTGCGCCTGGATGCCGAGGAGCCGCCCGCGCCCCCCGCCTCGAGAGCGGAGGAGCTGGTCCGTTTGCTGGCCCACCCGGACGACGCCGCCTGCCCCGCCTCCCGCGTGATCCGGATCGCCGCGCCGCTGGGACGCGCGGTCTTCGGCGACGACGAGAGATACCCGGCGATCGGGCGCTCGACATTGGTGGACAAGGACGACGCGCTGCAAGGATGGGTCGCCGGTTGGGGCGCCGCGATCGGTGTCGAGGAGCTGGAGGTCCATCGCGCCGGATCCGATCCGCGCGGCTGTTCTGCGCTGCCCGGCTGGCCGCCGTCCCTGGCCGTGGCTCCGGATGTGATCTCGCCGCCAGAAGCGCGGCAGCGTTTCTTCCTTGCGCGCGACCTGTGGCGCGCAGCGGCCGGGCTGGGAGCGTTCGAGGAGGGCGAGGCCGCGGCTCCGGTCCGCTGGGTGATCGCGGTCACGGCGGCGACCCTGGGAGAGGACTCCGGCCTCCCGCTGCCGACTGACGCGGATCTCGTGCGCCGGGCGCGCAAGGCGATCAAGCGCAAGCTGCGCCGCGCGCTTTCCGATCCGTGTCGCGAGCTGCTCGCGACCGATCCCAGGCAGATCCGCGAGTGGGCGGCCGCCACCTCCTACTCGGCGGATCGCTTCGGTTTGCTGGCGACCGGATCGATCGGAGCCGCGGTGGCGCTGCTGATCGAAGAGTCGGCCGGGCCCTCCGGTCTGGTGCGCTTTCGCGACGATGCGAGCGGCGCGCTGTCGAAGATTCCCCGCACCCGCGAGCTACTCCGTTTCGTTCTGTCGGAGAGGAACGTCCAAGTGCTGGAGATTCAAAGAGGGGAGAAGAGATGAGCCGGGATCCGCGAGCCGGCGCCGAAGCGGATTTTCTGCTCACCCTCGAGGGTGCGCCGCCGCCCGAGGATCTCCCGTTCGGGCCGCCGCCGGACGCACTTCGGCCCGACAGGGAGAACGCGGCTCGGACCGACGCCGGGATCGAGGATCGCGTTCGTTCCCTGGCGAACAACGCCGTGGAGGTCGCCTCGCGGTCGCCGATGATCGCGGCTTCGTGCTGGCACGAGGCCGGTCGTCTCCTCGATCGGCGGCTGGACAGGCCGGATCGGGCCTGGATCTGTCACGGGCGGGCGCTGGTCGTTTTTCCGGAGCACAAGCCCGCCGGTGACGCGCTGCGCCGCCTGGCCCGTCGCTCCCGGGATCGGGATCTGCTGGCCGCCGTGCTGGAAGATCAGATAGCCCGTCTGACCGATCCGCTCGAGTCCGCGGCGATCCTGGCGGAGAAGAGCAGCTCGAGGCTGCAAGAGGACGACGCGCCGGCCGCGCTCGAGGCCCTGCGGGAGGCCGCGCAGGCGCATTCCGGAGCGCTGGTGCCACGGCTGCTGATGCTGCCCGTTGCAGTCCGGGAGTCGGAGGAGGATGACCTCGCCGAGTCGTTGGCGGCGATCGTCGAGCACTGGCCGACGAGAGCCGGCGGCGCGGCCGCGCGCTTCTTGTTGGCGTTGGTCGAGGAGCGCCGGGAGAGGGCCGACGAGTCGCTTCGTCACCTGGTCGGGGTAGACGGCGGAGAGGAACGCGGGCTCGGGGCTGCGGAATCGTGGCTGGGAGCCAGGCTGGCGCTGAGGACCGGCGAGACCGAGCGGGCCGTCTCGTTTCTCGACGGGCTAGCGGAGGGCCTCGGCGAAGGAGATCTCGCCGAGGCGGTACGTATCTTCTCGGCGCTGATCGGCGCGATCCTCGACGAGAGGTCCACGTCCGCCGAATCGGCCTCCTCCCGACCGGAGCAACGCTGGGAGGCGAGCTGGGTCGGATCGCTGAGGGAGCCTTCACCGACCGCGGAGCAGAGGGCGGTGTCGCTGGTCTCCGAGGTGTTCTCCACGCCGCGGATAGCGGCTGCGGCGGAGCTGGACGCCGCGCTTGCGCGACGTGTCTCCGGCGCCGGGGGCGCCGGGCTTCCGGACGCGGCCGAGCTGGCCGAGCGGGGTCCGCGTGGCCGGGCGGTGGCGGCCTTGTTCGGACATCCGGTCTCCGATCCGCTCGCGAGAGTCGAATCCGAGCGGGAGGATGCGGGCACGGCGTTGTTCCGCTCGCTTGCCGAACGTTCGCCGCGGAATCTCGCCTCCGCGCTGGAGTTGCTGCGCGGGATGGCAGAAGAGGACGACGACCGCTGGGGTCTCGCGGTGGCCCAGGCAGCGCTGGCGCGCGAGGATCCGGATGCCGCCGGAGAGGCGGTCGATCTGCTGCGCCGGGAGGGCGGAGATCTGACCCGCGAGCCGCTGCCTTCGCTGATCAGGATGCACGCCGGAGATGCGGAGACGCTCGCCGCGCTCGCCGAGGCCGAGGCCGATCAGAGCCAGGATTCCGCCGGCCGAGCGCTGCATCTGGCCTGGGCGGCGCACCACCTGTCCAAAGTGGACGCCGGGCGCGCCGAGGAGCTGCAGCGCCTGGCGCTGGAGATCGATCCCGCCTGCCGCCCGGCCCTGCTCGCGCTGGAACGCGGGCGCGCCGATCACCTCTCGATCGGCGAGGCGTACGCCGCCGCGGCGCAGGCGTCCGGCGACGAAGCGGAGAGCGCCGGGCTGCTGCTGCGCGCCGCCGTGCATCGCGCCGCGGCCTCTCCGGACGAGCGCGTCCTGGATCTGCTGCTCGGCGCGCAAAAGGTGTTGCGCCGGGACGTGGAGCTGTGGCGCGCCACGCTGTGGATCTCGGAGCTGTTTCCCTCCGGGATCGGAGATCGGTTCCCCGAGCCGTCAGCGGAGAGCGGCGATCTGCGTGGTGACGAGATGTTCGCGCTGGCGGGCGTGATTCGAGATGGCCGGCCCGCGGCGGCCACCGAGTGGCTCGAGCGGGTCGTGGAGTCGCTGCCAGATGATCCGATCGGGCGCGCGGCCTATGTCGACGCGCTGCTCGTCTCGGGCCGCTGGAGCGTGGTCTCGGGTCTGCTGCTGGCCGAGCTCCGCGAGGCCGAGTCACCAGAGCACGAGGCGAGGATCTACGTGCGGATGGCCGATGTCGATCTTCGTTTCGGCAAGGACGCCTCCTCCTCGGTTCTCTCTTTGGTCTCGCTCGACGAGGTCTTGCCCGGCAATCGGACCGCGCTGGCCAAGCTGGCGCTCTTCTACGCGCGCCAGGGGCGCGACCTGGACCTGGCCGGCGTGCTGCCCGGGCTGGCGAGCGCCCTGGACGACGACCGGGATGCCGCCGCGCTGGCCGCGACGGCCTGGCGGATCGACTCCGCGGATCCGGGGCCGCTGCGAATCGCGGTCGAACGCAGGCCGTCGTGCGCGGTCGACCTGGTGGCGCTCGAGGGATTGACCGACGACCGCGCGGAGAGCGAGCGCTGTCTGGCGCAGACGGCGCGGCTGCTCGAGGGCTCGGGTATCCACCTCTCGCGGCTGGCCGATCGGCGCGAGGAAAGCGGAGACTTCGCGGCCGCGCTCGCCGGGCGGCGCGAAGCTCTCGAGTTGAGAGAGGAGTCGCTGCTCGACCGCGAGGGCTGCGTGCGGCACCTGGAAGCCCTGGGCGATTTCGAAGGCGTGATCGCGACCTGCGAGGAGATGGCGCGGCGGGCCGCGGTCGGCTCCCACCGCGTCGAAAAGCTGCTGCAGGCCGCGCGAGTCGCCCGCGATCGACTGGGGGACGACGCCCGCGCCGCGGCGGAGTGCCTGGCAGCGCTGGAGATCGATCCGCAAAACGAAGAGGCATTTCGGATGGGGCGGGCGCTGGCCGAGGAGGTCGGGGACCGCGGTCTGCTGGCGGGATTGATCGCGGCGCGCATTCACGGGATCGAGGATCAGCGGGCCAAGCACCGCCTGCTGCTGGAGCTGGGCGCCACGCGGCTGTCGATCGGGGAGCGCGATCCGGCCAAGATCGCCCTCGGGCTGGCGCTGGAGATCGCGCCGGCCGACCTGGAGACCCGCCGCAAGCTGGCCGCCCTGCACCGCGAGGACGGCGAATGGAACGAGTCGATCGAGCACCTGGTCCAGGCGGCTCGCAGCACCCGCGATCCGCGGATGGGGATAGAGATATTTTTCGATCTGGGTGTGCTCTACATGGAGCACACCGAGCACCTCGATCTGGCCGAGAAGAGCTTCGTCAAGGTCCTGGGCTGGGATCGGGGCCACTTCGCGGCGATGGAGCGGCTGGCCGCGGTCTACGCGCGCAAGGAGAACTGGGGTCGCGTCGCGCAGGCGCTGGAGCGGCTGGTGATGATGGCCGACAGCGAGAAGGTCAAGGTCGACAAGATGGTCGAGCTGGGCCGCACGCTCGACGCGCGGTTGGGCCGGGCGCAGGACGCGGAGCGCCTGCTCGCGGAAGCGCGCAGGATCGCTCCGCTCGACGCAGGTCCGATCGAGGCGCTGGCCGAAATATACACCCGGCAGCGCGACGCGATGGCGCTCAACGTGCTGCTCGACCAGTCGCTTTTGACCCAAGCCAGCGCGATCGCGGCCGAGCCCGGGCGCGCCGACCTGTACGCAAACGTGCACCGCCTGTTGACGATGAAGGCCGACGATCGGCTGGCCGCGATCGCGGCCACGGCGGTGCGCCTCGCCGGCGGAGACCCGAGCCGGCTGCCCGAGGTGGGGGCGTTGGAGGAGCACTGGGATATCGGCATGCGGCTGGCCGATCCAGCGGTCTTCGAGTTTTTGGCTCCCAAGCAGGTGCCCTCGGGTCTGAGGGAGACGCTGCGCATCACGGACGAGCCGGTGGCCAAGCTGCTGGGGCTGACCGCCAAGCAGCAGGGGCTCGGACGGGACGCCCGTCTCGGTCGCAACGCGCCGCTGAGCGTCGCGATGGGGCGCTTCGCCGAGATGCTCGGTCTGCGCGGAGAGCCGCAGGTGTTCGTCGGTTCGGCCGGTGGGATTCGCGTCACCGGCGGGCCGGGGACCGCGGTGATCGTGCCGGCCGCGATCGCGGAGTCGCAGGACGCCGCGGTGGTCAGCTTTGCCGCGGCCTCGGCGGTCGTGCTCGCCGCGCTGGGGCTGGGGATGGCGACGATGCTGCCCGAGCCGCGGCTGCGGCGCCTGGTCGCCGCATTGGTGCGCATCTCGGTGCCTTCCTACAGCTCGCCCGAGATAGAGGAGTCGGCGCTGGAGGCCGAGGCCGCGACGCTGCGCGAGTCGGTCTCGGGCAAGCTGCTGGCGCGCTTGCAGCCGTTCGCCTTCGAGTGCAGCTCCGCGCTCGAGCATCCCGACCTGCGCGAGGGCGTGCTCTCCGTCGGCCGCAGGGCCGGCTTCCTGGCCGCGGGTTCGCTGGAGGGGGCGATCGCCGGGCTGCGGGTGGAGCAGGGGGCGACTAGCGCGGATCTTTCCCGGCTCGACGGCGCGGGAGAACTGATGGAGTTCGTTTTCAGCAAGACCCACCAGGAGCTGCGCCGGCGGATGGGGCTGTGAGCGGGGCGCGGCTCAGGATCGGGGTGCTGGGTGGAACCTTCGATCCACCGCACTGCGGGCACCTGGGAGTCGTGCGAGTCGCGCTGGAGTCCGGCCGGGTCGACGAGGTGTGGCTGGTGCCCTGCCTGCGGCACGCCTTCGGCAAGCAGCCGGCCCCGTTCCGCCACCGGCTGGCGATGTGCCGCCTGCTGGTCGGAGACGAGCCGCGCGCTCGCGTCTCGGATCTCGAGGCCGAGCTGGACCGACCCGGAAGGACGCTGGAGCTGGTGCGTCTGCTTGCGAAGCGGCACCCGGGAATCGAGCTGCGGCTGCTGGCCGGAAGCGACATCTACCACGAGCGCGAGAAGTGGGATCGCTACGACGAGATCGCGTCGCTGGCGCCGCCGTTGTACGTGGAGCGGCGCGGCGTGGATTCGATTCCGGAGCCGGTGCTGGAGGCGCCGCCCCGGGTCAGCTCCACCGAGCTCCGGCGCCTGCTGGCCGAGGGGCGGCGGCCGCTGGAGCTGGCGCCGGCCGCGGTGCTGGACTACGCGCTCGACAACGGCCTGTACGGAGGCGAGACGTGAGCGGCCTGTTCCTGGTCGGGGCCGGGGCCGCCGGCTCGGCGCTGGGCCTGGCGGCGGCGCGCGCCGGGGTGGAGATCGTCGGTGTCTGCGATTCGAGCCGCGAGGCGGCCCGGAGCCTGGCCGCGGACCTCGGGGCTCCGGCTTTCTGCCCGGAGATGCCCCCTTCCCTCTCCGCGGCCGAGCTGGTGCTGGTCGCCGTGCCCGACACCGAGATCGACGAAGTCGCCCGCCGGGCCGCCGAGCGCGGGCTGGCGCGAGAGCACCAGGTCTGGCTGCACTGCGCCGGGAGGCTCGGCGCCGCGGCGCTCGCCCCGCTGGAGGGCGTCGTGCGCGGGACCGGCGCCCTGCACCCGGCCCGCGTCTTTCCGCCCGGGGGAGGCGCGACGCTGCCGCCGGGAACTGTCTTCGCGGTCGACTGCCGCGGCGAGGCGATTCACGAGACGCAGCGGCTGGTCGAGGCGCTGGGAGGCGAGCTGATCGAGGTGCCGGCCGAGCTGCGGCCCGCCTACCACGCCGCGACCGTGATCGCGAGCAACTACGCCGTGGCGCTGATCGACGCAGCGCTGTCCGCGGCCGAGGGGCTCGAGCGGCGCGGGCTGGAGCGGCTGCTGATTTCGCTGGCCGGCGGAGCGGTCGAGGCGGTCGCTCGGCGCGGGGTGGACGCCGCGCTGAGCGGTCCGATCCGGCGCGGGGACGCCGACGCGGTCGCGACCCACCTGGAGCGGCTGCGCGACAGGCCGCTGGAGCGGGACCTGTACATCGCGGCCGGCAGGCTGGTGCTGCGGATCGCCGCCAGGAGCGATGAGAGCGACCCGGACAGGCTGCGCCGCGTCGCCGCGGTGCTCGAGGCGGGCGATCGGTAGGCGCGCTCGGCAGTCCCGCAAGCTGATTCGATCACGCTGGAGCAGGGGGGATGCTGCTGGGCGGCTTTTTCGGCGGCGAGGTCGTCGTGGGGCAGGGCGAGCCCGACGAGACCGTGCTCCAGATAGACTCGAGCCATGGTGGAACATTCCTGGCGCGCTACGAGCCGGACGGCTCCCTGCGCTGGGCGTGGGCGATCCCAACCAGACATCGTTCGAAAACAGCGGGAGAGGAGACGTCTTCTACGGCCGTTACGTGGCCAGGAGCGACTGACGGGCACGCTCAGATCGGCTCGAGGCGGGCGGTGAAGTGGCGCAGGAACCTGGGCGCCTCGGTGATGCGGTAGCCCGGGATCTGCTCGCGGTTCTCGCTGACCTCGCGGAAGGCCTCCAGCAGGTAGTCCATGTGGCTCTGGGTGTAGACGCGGCGCGGGAAGGCCAGCCGCACCAGGTCGAGCGGGGCCTTCTTCTCCTTTCCGCTTTCGGGATCGAAGCCGAACATCACCTGTCCGATCTCCACGCCGCGCACCCCGGCGACCAGGTAGAGCTGCACGCTGAGCGCCCAGCCGGGCAGCTGCAACGGATCGATCTGCGGCAGCATCGCCCGCGCGTCGATGTAGACCGCGTGCCCGCCGGCGGGGCGGACGATCGGCACGTCCAGCTCGCTCAGCCCCTCCGCCACGTACTCGGCCGAGCGCAGCCTGTAGCGCAGGTAGCTCTCGTCGAGCACCTCGCGCAGCCCGACCGCGATCGCGTCCAGGTCGCGCCCGGCCAGGCCGCCGTAGGTGGCGTAGCCCTCGGTCAGGATCAGCAGCTCGCGCTCTCTTTGCGCGAGCCGCTCGTCGTTGGTGCACAGAAAGCCGCCGATGTTGGCGAAGGCGTCCTTCTTGGCCGACATCGTGCAGCCGTCCGCGTGGGAGAACATCTCGCGGGCGATCTCGGCGACCGGCTTGTCGGCGTAGCCGGGCTCGCGCAGCTTGATGAAGTAGGCGTTCTCGGCGAAGCGGCAGGCGTCCAGGTAGAACGGCAGGCCGTGGCGATGTGCCACCTCGCTCACGGCGCGGATGTTGGCCATAGAGACCGGCTGCCCCCCGCCGGAATTGTTGGTCACGGTCAGCATCACCAGCGGAATTTCGTCGGTGCCGGTCTCCTCGATGAAACGATCCAACGCCTCGACGTCCATATCGCCCTTGAACGGCGCTTCGAGCGAGGGATCGCGGCCTTCGGCGCAGACCAGGTCGACGGCGCGGCCGCCCAGGTACTCGATGTTGGCGCGCGTGGTGTCGAAGTGGGTGTTGTTGGGGACCGAGCAGCCGCGCTCGACCAGGCAGCTGAACAGGATTCGCTCCGCGGCACGGCCCTGATGGGTCGGGATCACGTGCTCGAAGCCGAAGATCTCGCGCACGGTCGACTCGAAGCGGTACCAGCTGCGCGCACCGGCGTACGACTCGTCGCCGCTCATCATCGCCGACCAGGCAGCGGCCGACATCGCGCTGGTTCCCGAGTCGGTCAACAGGTCGATCAACACGTTCTTCGAGCGGAGCAAGAACGGGTTGTAGCCCGCCTCGGAAATGTAGCTCTCGCGCTGGCTGCGGGTGGTGAACTCGATCGGCTCGACGGACTTGATGCGAAAAGGTTCGATCACGGTTTTCACTGGAGTCTCCTTTCTGCTCGACACGAACGGGCCGCCTTGCTCGCCTGGACGCTATAGCACTTTGCCCCGGGCTGCCAAGCCTGGCGGACAAGACGCGTTGCCAATAGCCGCGACAGGGGTCATGCTTTCCCGGGCGGTGGCGAGCGTGGGAGAGCGGCCGCGTTTTTCCCAGGCTTCACCGCCGTGTCACCTCGGTGTAACCGAGAGCCGGTAGAAAGGGCAGGCCATGCTCGGAACACTCCTGGTGGTCGACGACGAAAAGGACCTCGTCGAAAACCTCAAGTACAACTTCGAAAAAGAAGGCTACGCCGTGCGCGTCGCCTGCGACGGGAACGAAGCGCTCGAGCAGGTCGAGCGCGATCCGATCCCCGATCTGGTCGTGCTGGACCTGATGCTGCCGGACATCTCCGGCACCGAGGTCTGCCGCCGGATGCGCGCCGACGATCGCACCCGCCGCATTCCGGTGTTGATGCTGACCGCCAAGGGCGAGGAGATCGACCGCGTGGTGGGCTTCGAGCTGGGCGCCGACGACTACATGGTCAAGCCGTTCAGCCTCCGCGAGCTGTCGCTGCGGGTCAAGGCGATTCTGCGCCGCGCGCGGCCGGCCAGCCCCGATGCGCAGGAGATCGCCTTCGGAAGGCTGCGGGTCGACATTCCCGCGCACCGGGTCTGGGTCGACGACGAAGAGGTTCCACTCACGGCGTTGGAGTTCAAGCTGCTCGTGACCTTCCTCGGCCGCAAGGGCCGCGTGCAGACGCGCGACGCCCTGTTGTCCGACGTCTGGGAGATCAGCGCCGAGATAACTACCCGCACGGTCGATACTCACGTCAAGCGGTTGCGCGAGAAGCTGGGCGCGGCCGGCGTCTACATCGAGACGGTGCGCGGCGTGGGCTATCGGTTCCGTTCAACACCGGAAGACGAGGAGGGCGTGTGAAGCTCGGCGTACGGGGCAAGCTGTTCCTGGCGTCGGTCTCCTTGATTACCCTGGTAATCCTGATTTCCGGCGCCTTTCTCTCGCAGGCTCTGCGCGAGATCCTGCTGCAGCGGATCGAGACCGAGCTGCTGCACCACGCCCGCTCGGGGAAGACCCTGGTTGAGAGCATCGCGGCCGATCCCCGAGAGATAGGGCTGGCCGATCGCCTGATCGACTCGCTCGGCGAGGCGACCGAGTCCCGGATCACGCTGATCCTCGAAGACGGCACCGTGCTCGGCGACTCGGAGCTTACGCCGCGCGAGGTGGCCGAGGTGGAGAACCACGCCGGTCGACCCGAGGTGGTCGATGCCTTCAGCAGCGGGACGGGCAAGTCGTCCCGCTTTTCGACCACCATCGACGAGGAGCTGCTCTACGTGGCGGTCGTCTTCGAGCGCAACGACTCGCGGGGGATCGTGCGCGCCGCCAAGCCGCTGGCCGAGGTGGAGTCGGCGATCTACGGGTTGTTCGGCCTGCTGGCGGCGGCCGGGCTGTTCGGACTGATCCTGGCCGTCTTGATGAGCGCGCTTTCGTCGCACTACTTCTCTCGCACGTTGCGCGCGCTGGTCGGATACGCGCACCGGATGGCCGAGGGCGGCAGCCGCGAGCCGCCGATACCTGTTTCCAGCGAGGACGAGCTGGGCGGCCTGGCCGGGTCGCTGCACCGTCTCTCCGGTCAGCTCGAGCGGCAGCTGACCGCGCTGGCTCGCGAGCGCGATCGCTTCGAGGCGGTGCTGGAGGGGATGAGCGAGGCGGTGCTGGCTTTGGATCGCGACGGCCGCGTGACCCTGATCAACCACGCCGGGCTGGAGCTGCTGGGTTTCGACCAGCGGCCCGAGGGCAGGACGCTGCTGGAGACGGTGCGCGCCCCGGAGATGCACGAGCTGGTCAGCGGGCTGAAGCCCGGCGAGGCCGCCACCGCCGAGTTCGACCTGCCCGGATCGCGGGGGGAGGCCAAGCGCGTGCTGGCCAGGACCGTGCGGCGCATGTCCGGGGAGTACACGGTCGTGCTGCTCGACGTGACCGACTTGCGCCGGCTCGAGAACGTGCGCCGCGAGTTCGTGGCCAACGTCTCGCACGAGCTGCGCACCCCGGTCAGCATCATCCGCGCCAACGCCGAGACGCTGCTCGACGGCGCGATGCAGGACGAGAAGGTGGGCAGGCGTTTCTTGGAGTCGGTGGTCAACAACGCCGAGCGGCTCTCCGGGTTGATCTCCGACCTGCTCGACCTGTCACGCATCGAGTCGGGCAAGTACGACTTCCAGATCGAGGGGCTGGATGTCGAGTCGCTGCTGCGGCGAGCGAAAAAATCGAGGCAAGAGCGGGCCCAGCGGCGGGGTATCGCGATCGAGGTCGAGCCGGCGAACGGCCTGTGCGCGCTGGCCGACGCCCGCGCCGTCGACCAGGTGCTGCTCAACCTGGTCGACAACGCCGTCAAGTACATCGACGAGGGAGGCCGGATCGTGCTGCGGGGGCTGGAGCGCGGCGAGACAGTCCGGTTCGAGGTGGAGGACGACGGTCCGGGCATCGAGGAGGTGCATTGCTCGCGTCTGTTCGAACGCTTCTACCGTGTCGATACCGGCCGCTCCCGGGAGATGGGCGGCACCGGGCTGGGGCTGGCGATCGTCAAGCATTTGGTGGGTGCGCAGGGGGGAGAGGCGGGAATGCGTCCGGCCGAAGCGCGCGGATCGATTTTCTGGTTCGACCTGCCCCGCGCCCCCGCCGATCCGCTCAAAGCCGCAGACAGCTGATGACTCGTTCGATTCTCGTTCGATCCGCTCAGAGCCGAAGACAGCTCGGTTGCCGGTGCGGGTGCGCTTTTCTACGAGTCTTCGGGCCGATCGTCCAATGTGGGGTACACGGGCATCGGCTTGGGCATCGGATTCGAACCGCTGCTCACTCCGGGATGTTCAGGCAGCCCACCTCGGGGATTGTGCAGGTGTTGTTGCCCTCCACGCACTCCGAGTTCTGGCCGTTGCCCGAGCCGTCGTCGTCGGCTACCACGATCACGTCGACCGCGGCCGAGACGTCGGGCGGGCTGTCCCACTCGTAGCCGACGGTCTCGCAATCGCCCGGCGCGATGATCGCCTCGGTCTCGACGACTCCGATCAGGTTGTCCGGCTCGACTTCGACCTGGTAGAAGGCGACCGGCACCCCGGCTCCCAGCGGCTGGGTTCCGCGGTTGCAGACGTCGGCGGACAGGACCGCGTCTCCCTGGTCGGTGCACTCGGCGAAAGCCCCGTCCCCCGAGGTGGCGTCCGGCGAGGAGGAGGCGTCCGCCTCGCCCTGGACGTTCTGGCGGAAGTTGTTCATCTCTTCGTCGAGCCAGTTCTGCTCCCACTCGTCGGTCGGCACGACCGTACCGTCCTCTTCGACGTGGGTCACCGAGTAGGCGTGCTGGCTCCAGATCGTGCGCGATGCGACCCAGCGGTCGAGCACGTCGGCGTAGACGCGGATCCCGTCGTAGGCCTCGCGCCACTCGGCGCGGCAGGTGTCGCCCTCGCCGGGAGTGTCGCCCGGAGGCGCGGCGCAGACGAACCCCGAGCCGGTCCCGCCGCAGTCGTCGTCCGTGTCGCAGCGGCAGTAGCCGGCGTCGCAGACTCCGCTTTGGCAGTCGCCGCCGTCCTCGCAGGGCAGCCCCCTGAAGAGCGGATCCATCGGGTAACCGTTGGGGCCGGTCGGGTAGGAGAGACCGCCGGCCGTGGTCGGCGTGATGTCGCAATTGGAGTTCGAAGGCACGACCAGCTCGGCGCCGAAGTCGCCGTCCACGTCGGCCACGATCGGGTACTCGTTCCAGGTGCACGAGGAGTGCCACTGGCTGAAGAGCACCGCGCCGGTCTGTCCGTCGTAGACGCGGGTGAAGACCTCGTCGGCGTAGATCACCTCGACGGCGCCGTCGCCCTCGAAGTCGAACAGCGACGAGCCGGTGCGGTTCGAGGAGTGATCCTGCGACGGCTGCCACCAGAGAACGCCGTCGGTGGACAGCGACGAGCAGGTAACCATGTCCGGTAGCCCGGTGCAGTCCATGTCGAAGACCGCGATCGAGTCCGAGCCCGAGCAGGAGACCTCGGGCAGACCGTCGCCGTCGAAGTCGCCCACGGTGGGCGGACCTCCGCCCTGACCCGAAGGCATCGCCACCGGCCCGTAGATCAGCCGGCCGTCCATCGTCGTGATCCGCACGTCGGGCGCGCGTACCGTCACGATCTCGGCGATCCCGTCGGCCGTGAGCCGGTCGTCCTCGGCCGGATCGTCGGTGAAGGTGCCGAAGTCGGCCACTGCGATATAGCCCTGCCACTCCGCTCCGCTCCAGACCTGCAGCCAGCTCGTGCTGGCGCTGTCGAAGCGGTACAGCTCCGAGCCGGTAGGTAGCTCCACGCTGGGCAGCCCGTAGCTGTCCAGCTCGCCGTCCAGATCGGCGACGACCGGGTAGCCGGCCCCGGAGTACATGTGCCCGGCCAGCCCCAGCGACTGGTCGAGCACGTTGCAGCTCGCGTCGTAGGTCACCCCGCCGGTCATGATTTCGGGGCTGCCGTCCGAATCGAGATCGTAAATCGAGGGCGCCGACCAGCCCGAGGACTCGCCGCCGAAGGTGAGCGTGCCCGAGCAGAAAGATTGGAACGAGTCGTCGCCGGAGCTGTAGGTGTAGGTCGCCAGCCCGCCGACGCCGGTGTGGGCGACGATCTCGGGACGCCCGTCCAGGTCGAGGTCGCCGATCGCCGGCGAGTTGCAGCCGTTGAGCTGCGTGCCCACGTTGTACTGCGGCTCGCAGGTCTGGCCGTCGATCACGCGGATCACGCCAAAGGCGCCCTCGTAGTAACCCGAGGAGCCGTCGTCGCCGTCGTAAGAAGTAAAGACGATTGACGGCTCGATAGTCGAATCGTCGTCGTCGAAATCGAAATCGACGACCACCGGGGCGCTGAGCACCCGCGTGTGATTCGGGTACGGATCGCCGTCGGCCGGCCCGGTCCACTCGCACTGGATCGAGGGCTGGAACAGACCGGCGATCGAGAGCTGGGTGCAGTCCATGTCGTACGAGCCGGGGTCCCACGGAACGCACTCGCCGTCTACGCAGTGGCTGTCCTCCTGGCAGGTCGAGTTGTCGAGGCACTCCGGGCCGGTGTCCGTGCCGGAATCCGTATCCGTGCTCGAGTCGGTGTCGGCGTCGGTGTCGGCGTCGGAATCGCCGTCCGAATCCGCGTCGGTGTCGGCGTCGGAATCCGCGTCGGAATCGCCGTCCGAATCCGCGTCGGAATCCCCATCCGCATCCGCATCCGCATCCGCGTCCGTGCCGCCGTCGCCGATCGCGGACGGGGATCCGCCCTGGCCGCAGCCGAGCAGCAACACGAGCGCCGCAATTGTCGATCTCTTCATCGTCTCGTCCCCTCCGTCGGCGCCTCGGCGCCCTTTGCCGGGAATCAGAATCCCGGTAGCAGTCGATAGCGGACCGCCGCCCCCGACTCGTCGGGAGCTGTCTCGCTCTGGTCCTCCCAGGCGGCCAGGAACCAGCCTCCGGTCGCGCAGACGGCCGGTGTGATCTGGTCGCCGAGGAAGGTGGTGTTCACCTGGAAATCGTCGCCCTCGGGGGCGAGCTGCGAGGCGATCGGCTCTCCGCTAGCGGCGAGCTGCCGCGCGCGCACACCCGAGCCGGAGCCGTCCTCGCCGCTCCGGTCCTGCCAGACGAAGGTCAGCTCTCCGCCGGCCAACACGGCCACGGCCGGCGCCTGCTGGCCGCCGTCGATCACGGTGTTGACCTGAAAATCGCCTGTCGAGTCGCTGATCGCGTTGTGGCGGCCTGCGCAGTCCCCGTCGACCAGGCGCGCGCGGACTCCGTAGTGCGAGGTGTCGTCGCTGCGGCTGTCGTCGGTCCAGACCACCACCGCGCCCAGCCCGGGCTGGTGCGCGACGCGCGGCGTGGCCTGCAGCCCGGCGCCGGTGGTGTTGATCAGGGTGTCGGCCTCGGGGCCGACGAAGAACGCCTCGGAATCGATCGCCGTGCCGACGATCCCGTAGCCGTCGCTGTCGAGCGTGCCCGAGGCGTCGGCCCAGACCACCAGGAAACGATCGCCGATCCAGGCCGCGTCGGGCTGGATCTGGTTTCCGGCCGTGAGCTGGTTGAGCTGGAACTCGCCGTCGTCGAGCGTCTGGGCGTTGGGCAGCGGCTCGCCGTCGGCGTCGAACAGCCGGCCCTTGATTCCGAAGCCCGACGTATCCGCGCCGCTGGCGCTGTCGTCGGCCCAGACCGCCAGCAGCGTGCCGTCGTCCGCCGCGGCGACCGCCGGGGTCGCCTGCTCGCCCTGCTCTACCGAGCTCAGCGCGAAGTCGGCCATCGACGAGTCGCCGTCCGCGGCGAAGAGGCGGCCGCGCACGTCGTCTCCGGTCTCCACCGCTCCGCTGGCGTTGGTCCAGGCCGCGAAGAAGCCGCCGTCCGGCAGCCGGGCGACGCGCGGCTGGTGCTGGTGGCCAAAGATCCCGGTGTTGGCCGAAAACTCCTGGTCGCCGCCGTGGGCGTTGTCCAGCGGCATGCCGTCCGCGCCGAAGAGGCGCACCATCACCGCCGCGCCTGACGGGTCGCCCTCTTCCCAGTCGGAGAACGCCAGCACTACACCGTCGCCCCCGCAGGCCAGCGCGGGCCGGCGCTGATCCCCTTCGGTCAGCGCGTTGGCCACGACGTCCCACTGGTCGTTCATCGTGCAGCTCGAGTTGCAGCCGTCGCCCGAGAGCTGGTTGCCGTCGTCGCAGACCTCGTCGCCCTCGGTCACACCGTCTCCGCACACGGACTGATCCGTCTCCGAGCTGCTGTCGGTGTCCGAGTCGGAATCGCTGTCGCCGTCCGAGTCCGAGTCGGTGTCAGAGTCGCCGTCGCTGTCCGCGTCGCCCGAGCCCCCGTCGTCGATTCCGGCCGGCGAGCTCCCGTCCGAGCACGAGCAGAGAGCCGCGCAGCCGAGCGCCGCGATCATCGAGATGATCTTCATCGAAATAGCTCCATTCGGTTTCTCTTTTGGAATTGTAAGTCGCGAAAATGGAAAAGTTAAGGATGGTTTTTTCTTCGAAGAAGACCGGCTAGTGCCTCGTCAACCCGACGATTTCGGGTACGGGGCGAGAGATCATCGGCGAGGCCAAGGAACGACGACGAAGGACTGGCGGTGCCAATTCGAGGAGGAGTGACGCAGGGATCGTCGATGAGGGCCGGCCCGACCCGGCATTGTGGGGTTGACGAGGCACTAGGAAAAAAAGATCATTTTTTTTGCAACCGATCGGGCCTTGCGGTCGATACAGTATGTGGAGCCCGCCGGTGGGGCGGGACCGGTAGCGAAAGGAGGCGACGATGTTCGACATGTTTCCCAGGCCCGAGAAGATCTCCGAGATGAACCTGGAGCCTCACGAGGTGCAGATTCAAAGGGCGTTGACCAAGCCGCAGTACACCGGCCTTTTCGGCTACGAGCTGAAACTGCCGGAGGGCAAGTTCGGGGTGGGGGCGACCGCGTTCGGCGTGGCGATGCTCTTCTTTCCCGGCTACGACGATCTCGACATAGTCGATCGGATGGCTCGCTACCAGGGCATGGCCTGGTCCTCGTGGGGCCGGGAGCGGGCGATGGAGGCCTCGATCGAGCTGATGAACTACATGATCGGAGAGAAGAAGAAGCTGGAGACGCCGGTCGACGTCTCCTACTGCACTCCTTTTCAGCAGGACGTCTACCGCGCGCTGACCACCGTGCCCTGGGGCGAGACGATCACCTACGGCGAGCTGGCCGAGCTGGCCGGGCACCGCGGCAAGGCGCTCGCGGTCGGCTCGGCGATGCGCTACAACCCCTGCCCGATCTTCGTGCCCTGTCACCGCGTGATCGCGGCCTCGGGCAAGCTGGGCGGCTGGTCCGGTCCCCCGGGCTGGAAAGAGGCGCTGCTGGAGCACGAGGGAGTCCTGGCCCAGCGAGACGACTCGGACAACTGATCTTCTCGCCGCACCCGCCGCTCTCGTTGTTGAATCCGGATTCGGCGTGCTAGTCTTTTTTTGTGTCGTGGAGGCTTTGATGGTGAAAAACGACGATATCGAGGACAGGGCCAGGCGGCGACGATTTTCGGCCAAAGCCGAAACCTTCGAGTCGCTCGATCTCGAGAACGAGGCGGAGCGCTCCAGGCTGGCGCGGATGTCGCCCGCCGAACGCCTCGCCGAGCTCGAGGCGCTCATGGAGCGCAGGTTCGGCCCCGGCTGGAAGAAGAAACCGATCGAGAAGGTCTGGTCGTACGAAATCGTGGATTGGGCATAGGCTCTAGTTGCTGCTCACCGACGACATGAGGGATCTGCTCGAGCTCTTCGAGCGACACGAGGTATCGTACGCCGTGGTCGGTGGCTTTGCCGTCAACTACTACGGATACGCGAGGCTCACGCAGGACTTCGATGTCCTGGTAGAAGGAAGCATGTCGAACGGCGAGAGAGTCGTCGCTGCACTGCGGGATTTCGGTTTTGGCGGAGTGGGGATCGAGCCCGGCTTCTTCGCCAGGTCCGGCGTTGCGCTCCACCTCGGCGTCGAGCCCAACCGTATTGATATCCTGACGAGCCTCACAGGTGCTTCCAGTGAAGAATTGATTTCTTCGAGTCGAAGGATAGAAACAAGCGGTGTATCTTTACGAATAATCTCCAAGCCGGACCTGATCAGGACCAAACGTTCATCGAACAGGCTGCGCGACAAGGCCGACGCGGAGGAGCTGGAAAAGCTGCCAGACCGGTGACCGTTTCGAGATGATCTACGATAGTCGACGAGGTGCTATTTGTCGGCTAGCGTGCGGCCGATGCTGTAGGCGCTGCCCAGCGCCTCTCCTCATCGGCGGTAGACCCGCTCCGAGGTGGCGTAGCCCAGCGGGTCGAGGCGCTCCACGTCGATCGTGCCGTCCTCGCGGAGCAGCTCGCGGTCGACCTGGACCTGCTTGACCTCGCCGGCGAACCAGGTGTGCGAGCCCAGCTCCAGCTCGCCGCGCAGCTCGCACTCGGCCACCACCGGGCAGCCGAGCAGCACCGGAGCGTCGACCTCGGAGCCGCGCTCGCTCTTCAGCCCGACCCGCTCCAGCTTGTCCGGCGCGCGCTTGCCCGAGACGATGCCCAGGTAGTCGACCTCGCGGACCAGCGCGGCCGGAGGCACGCAGACGGTGAACGCGCGCCGCGAGCGCAGCGTCTGGTAGGTCAGCCGGCTGTCGCGCACCGCGACTCCCAGGCAGGGCGGCTTGGCGCAGCAGGCAGCGGCCCAGGCCGCGGTCATCGCGTTGGCCGCTCCGTCGTCCCGGTAGGTGCCGATCAGCACCGCGGGCATCGGAAACAGGATAGGGCTCGCTCCCAGCTTCTCCTTCATCGGTCACCTCCTCGCAGCGCGGACGTTTGCAGCTGACGCGGGAAGTGTGAGGTCAAAGCCGAGCTCCGTCCAGCGCCGACAGGACGAAAGCCAAAATCTGTTTTCTTCCTTGACGCGGGCAAGGCCGTTTTCCACGTGGAGTACGTCGACGAGATCGCAAACGGGCAGGACCTGGCCGACGAGCTCTGTGGCGACGAGAGCATCGCCGGCTTCTCCACCCTGATCAAGGAGTGGGACCTGGGCCCGTGGAGAATCGCCTGCGACTGACCCGCCGGCGGCCGCTTGCGGGAGTTGCCGAAGGTCTCGAGAAAGCCCCTGGTTCCGGGATCAGTTCGGCACGAGCTCCAGGGCTCCGATATCGGCCCAGGGCGGATCTCCGATCCCGCTGTTCGGGGTCGAGGGGTCGTCGACCCTAGGGTTGCCGTCGATGTCCTCGGCGGGCGCGGGGTCAAAGCCCTGCTTGCGCGGTGTCAGGGCCGGGTAATCCGGCGGTGCAGCTGATCCCTGGCCTCTTCCAGCCTGTCGCTGAGGAGTACCTGGTAGGGCGGATCGGCCCGTTCCAGGCGGCGCAGCGGATCGGGCAGCGACTCTATCTGCTCGCGCGCTCGCCGGCGTGTAGCCTCGATGTCGAATTCGCCGGCGGGCAGCCTGCGCCCCTCGCTCATCACCTGCTCCAGCAGCGGCCTGCCGGAGAGATCCTCGCCGGCCAGCCCCACCACGTCCCGGACCGGGGTCCCGCCCCGCTCGCGGCGGAAGACCTGCTTGCGCCAGGGCACGGTCGATTTCTCGGCGGCGAGCTTCATCCGTCCCTCGCCGCGGTACTCGACCAGCTTGTAGGCCGAGTCGAGGTACGGCGCGTCGTGTGCGGTGCCCAGCCGCGTGCCCACCCCGAAGCCGTCGATCGGCGCGCCGGAGCGCACGATCTCCTCGATGCGGTACTCGTCGAGGTTGCCGCTGGCGAAGATCTTCACATCGCGCAGCCCGGCCTCGTCCAGCATGGAGCGCACCTGCGGGGCGAGGCTCTCCATGTCGCCGGAGTCGAGCCGCACCGCGCGCACGCCGAACTCCTCGCCCATGCCGCGCGCCAGCTCCACCACCTTGCGCACGCCCTCCAGCGTGTCGTAGGTGTCCACCAGCAGCGTGGTCTCCGGGTAGAGCCGCAAGAAGTCGCCGAAAGCGCGCAGCTCGTCGTCGTGGGTCTGCACGTAGCTGTGCGCCATCGTGCCGGCCAGCGGGATCCCGTCCAGCTTGCCGGCCAGCACGTTCGAGGTGCCGCCCAGGCCTGCGACGTAGCCGGAGCGGGAGGCGATCATCGCCGCCGAGACGCCGTGCACGCGGCGCATCCCGAAGTCGACGACGGTCCTTCCCGCGGCGGCCTCGACGACCCGGGCCGCCTTGGAGGCGACCAGGGTGGCGTAGTGGACCTGGTTGAGCGCCAGGGTCTCCACGATCTGGGCTTGGATCAGCGGCGCCGAGACCTGCACGACCGGCTCGCCGGCGAAGACCACCGTGCCCTCGCGAACGGCGTGCACGTCGCCGCCGAAGCTCAGATCGGACAGCCAATCGAGGAACTCCGGCCGGAACTGTCCCAGGCTGGCCAGGTAGTTGAGGTCGTCCTCGTCGAAGCGCAGGCGCTCCAGGTACTCGAGCAGGGAATCGAGGCCGCAGGCGACCAGGTAGTTGCGGCTCCCCGGCAGCGAGCGGAAGAACAGCTCGAAGACCGCCGGCTCGTTCATCTGTTCGGCCCAGTAGGACTGGATCATCGTCAGCTCGTAGAGATCGGTCAGCAGCGCGCCGCAGGCCGGGCCGGAAGACATCGGCGGCGACACGCTCATTTCTCCAGCACCTCCACGCCGGCCTCCTTCATCTCCTCGATCGCGCGCCGGCCGTCGCCGGGCCGGGCCTCCACCGGTCGCGTGGCTTCGGCGATCAGCAGCGTCTCGAAGCCGGCCTCGCGCGCGTCCAGGGCGGTCTCCTTGACGCAGTAGTCGAGCGTCAGCCCGCCGATCACGACGCGCTCGACTCCGGCGTCGCGTAGCTCGTCGGCCAAACCGGTGCCGTCGAACGCGGAGTAGGCGTCGCGGTTCTCGTTGGTGCCCTTGGAAATGATCTCGGCCTCGTCGGGCAGGCGCAGCCGCGGGTGCAGCTCGGCGCCAAGCGTGTCCTGAACGCAGTGCGGCGGCCAGGGGCCGCCCCGCTCCTCGAAGCTGACGTGGTGCTGCGGGTGCCAGTCGCGCGAGGCCACGATCTTGGCTCCCGCCTCCTTCGCGGCGCCGATCCACGGATCGAGCGCCGCGGCCACCGCGTCGCCGTCCTCCACGCCCAGGGCGCCTCCCGGGCAGAAATCCTTTTGCACGTCTACTATCAAAAGACAGTCGCTGCTGCGCAGGCCGGGTTCCGCTGCCATCTCCTTCACCTCCTCGCACGTCGTTTTGCCGGGCTCGCGGAGCTTGCCACGATTCATGGAGTATCATAGTGCAAGCAAAGATCGATGCACCCGCTTTTCGGGAGGAGGCATGGACGAAAAGCTGCACCTTTCGCTGTACGGCCGCTACCTGTGGGACGAGCGCGGGGCGCTGGTCGTGCGCGGCGATTTCACCGAGGCGCTCGTCTCGCGCGACCTCTACCAGCGGCGCTTCGGGATAGCGCCGGCAAAGAGCGCCTTCGCCGAGCCGCTGGATCGCGCGCTGGCCGCCGCCGGGCTGGCCGCCCTCTCGCTGGCCGAGCGCGAGTCGTGGGGCTGGACGCTGAGCATGCCGGGCTCGGAGGCCGGGCTGTTCGTCGCGGTGGAGCCGGAGGGCATGATCTGCGGCAGGGCGCGCCGCGCCGAGAAGCAGGGGGCCGCCGCGGTCGTGCAGCGCCAGCGCGCGGGCGGCGAGCCGGTCCAGAGCCTCTACGATCCTCCCGACTCGGATCCGGTGCGAGCCGTGGAGGAGTACTTCGCAAGCTCGGCGCAGATCCCGACCCGGATCGCGCAGCCCGGCCGCGGCCCCGGAGCGCTGCTCCAGGCGCTGCCGAAAGGGAGCATCGAGGATCTGGCCGGGCTGGACGACGCCGAGCTGCTGGAGCGGATCGACGCCGAGATCGAGGCCGGCCGGCTGCGCAGGTTGGAGGAGGTGGTGCTGTTCTACGAGTGCCGCTGCGACGAGGAGATGCTGAGAAGCTCGTTGGAGGCGCTCTCCGCGCGGGAGCAGTCCGATCTTTGGAACGGGCGCGACGAGATCGAGGCCGAGTGTCCCCGCTGCGGCAGGGTCTACCGCATCGGCCGAGCAAAAAGAGGAGGACGTGGTGACTAGCACAAGAATCCGGCTCGCGATGAGCCTGCTCATGCTCCCGGCCCTGGCGGCCGCCTGCGACGACGGCGGGGGCGGCGGCTCCGCCGACGGCGACGTGGACGCCGATACCGACGGCGACACTGACACGGACGCGGACACCGACACCGAGCTCGACACCGACACCGAGCTCGACTGCGCCGAGGAGGATCGCTGGTGGATCTGGGATCTGAGCGAGATGCCCCCTTCGGATCGCCAGATCTGCACCACGATTCGCGGCGAGGGACAGAACGTGGTGGTGGTGGTCGCGGACGACGCCTGGGGCTCCTCGGTGGACCAGGAGGTGGTGGGCGGCCTGATCGCGGGCTGGGACGAGCAGACCCCGCTCGGCGCCGGGGCCGGGATCTTCGAGCTGGTGACCGGCCTGTTCGGCGACCCGCCCGACGAGTTCGACGGCGATCCGCGCGTCTACCTGCTGCTCTACGAGATGGAGGGCTACGCCGGCTACTCCTTCGACGGCTACTTCAAGGTGGACGACCAGCTCGACAAGTGGAACTCCAACCGCCACGAGACGCTGCACATCAACACCGCGGATCACTCGGCCGACAGCGACTACTCGCTCTCGGTCCAGTCCCACGAGTTCCAGCACCTGGTGCACTGGGGGCACGACCCGAGCGAGGAGGCCTGGCTCGACGAGTCGATGAGCGAGCTGGCGATGGTGCTGACCGGCTTCGGAGCGGACGAGGCCTGGGTCTCGAGCTGGTTGAACGACGTTCACAAGGATCCGTTGATGTCGTCCGGGCCCGACTACAACTACGGAGTGCTGCTGCTGTTCGGCGACTACCTCTGGGAGCGGTTCGGCGACGGCTTCGTCTACGACCTGGTCAGCGACGACGCCCACGGAGCAACTTCGCTGGACGGCCTGCTCGCCGAGTTGGATCCGCCGCTGGGCTTCGCGACGGTGCTCGGCGACCTGGCCGGGGCGATCGCGTTGAACGACAGCTCGATTCCACAGGTCTGGATGGGGTTCAATGAGATCGACGTGCCGGTTCCGGCCTCGCTGGTGATGGAAGAGGGGCAGGATCTCGAGGTGACGGTGCCTGCCGAAGGAGGCATCGCGTTCGCCCGCTCGCACGATTCGATCGACGACCTGACGCTGATCGCAGAGGCAAGCGATCCGCAGTCCTGCGAGCTGAGGGTGGGCTTCCGGGGCCCCGAGGGATCCGAGCTGCTCTACGACGGCTACGAAGGAGGCTCGACGACCGTCCCGCTGGGAGCCTGGCCGAGCGGGAGCACCCTCTGGGCCGCCGCCGCCAACCCCACCGGCTCGATCGTGACCCTGACCCTGACGCTCCAATAGCCGCCCGGATCCTTGTGCGGCGGATGTTACTCGACGCTTACCGTCGGACAGCCGAACTTGGCCGTGACCTCGTCGACGAAACCTCCCTGCAGTTCGGCGCAGGCCTCCTCGCAGAATTCGACCTGGGTGTGTTCCTCGTCGACCCACATCCAGCCGGTGCCCTGTGCGCAGTTCTCGTCGTAGGGCACGACCTCGCCGTCGAAGTAGAAATTGACGTTGTCAGGGTCGGCCGAGGCGTCGGGCTCGTCGAGCTCGAAGGTGCAGCTGATGATGCTGGCCGCGATCGTGTCCAGCGCGTTCTCCAGCGCGGCCTGGTCGAGCGCCTCGACGAACGAGGTGAACTGGGTGCCGCCCGCCGCCGCGATCGCGTTGAGCGCGGTCTCGTCGGCGTTTTCGGTGTAGCCGATCACCATCGTCTTGATCCCGGCCTCGAGCAGCCATTCGGTGCGTTGGTTGAGCTCATCGACCCAGCTGTTGGAGCAGCTGTAGTTGCCCGAGGGACCGCAGCAGTCGTCTCCGTCGGCCACGATCAGCAGGTACGGCTCGCCGGGCTGGGCGTCGGTGGTGAAGTTGGGCGCGTATCCGGGGTCTCCCAGCAGCTTGTCCATCTCCATCACCAGCGGATCTCCCGAGCCGGACTGCGGCGCGTGGGTGTCGAGCCAGCCGGAGATCGCGCTCTCCTGGTCCGCGTCGGTGTCGAACCAGACCGGGTTGTCCACCGAGCAGCTCTGCGAGTACCAGTCGTCCGGGTAGGAGTCGAAGCCGAACAGGAAGTTGTCGGCGTAGTCGACCAACCAGCTCTGAATCGCGGCTCTGGCGTGATCGTACTTTGACGACGGGATCACCATCGATCCCGACATGTCGAGCAGGATCATCAGCTTGACCGGTACGTACTCGATTGTGAAATCCTGCTCGTCGCAGAAGGTGTCCTGATCGGTGTCGGAGTCCGAGTCGCCGTCGGAGTCCGAGTCGCCATCGGAGTCCGAGTCGCCGTCGGAATCGCTGTCGGCGTCGCTCGTTCCGTCGTCGTCATCGTCTTCCCACTCGGAGGCGCCTCCGCTGTCCGCGCCCTCGCAGCCGGACGCCGCAGCGAGAAGCGCCGCCCCCAGCATGGTGATTATCGCGGTCATGATTCTCATGGTTGCTCCTTGCGCTCGGTTTTTCCACACCGAATCATTGTGCCACAAAAGCCGGCTCATTGCTCCACGCTGGATGATTCCGCCGCTCGAGGTATCATCGTTCGTATGAGTCAGAAGAAAAATCGGTTGAAGACGAGGCGTGATTTTCTCTCCGAGTCGTGCGCGGCTGCGGTCGGGCTGGGGGTGGCTCCGTTCGCCGGCGTCTGCTCCGGCTCGGGGCCGCCGGCGCGCGCCGAGGCCGAGGCGGGCGCTTCCGGAGCCGCCGCTGCTCCTGGAAAAGCCGCGTCCGGGCGTGCCGAGAGACGCGACGAGATCGGGCCGCGGGTCGTGCGGAGGGACGACGCCAAGGTGTTCGGCGGCGGCGGACACGACGCCGGGCGCGTCGCCGGCGTGGTCAATCGCAGCCTGGCGTCGCTGCTGGACGTCAAGGACACTTCCGAGGCGTTCCGCGCCCTGTTCGATCCGGACGAGGTGGTCTGCATCAAGGTCAACTGCCTGGCCGGGCCGGGGATGTCGTCCTCGCCGGCGGTGGTGGACGCGCTGGTGGCCGGGCTGAACCGGATCGGCGTCTCCAACGATCGAATCTGGATCTGGGAGCGCACCACCCGCGAGCTGAAGCGCGCCGGCTTCGAGCCGAATCGCTACTCGGACAGTCGGCCGCGCTGCGCGGGCAACGACGATCTCGGTTTCGAGCGAGAGATCCGATTCTCCGGGGAGGTGGGCAGCCTGTGGTCCAACGTGCTGGCGCGTCGCGCCGACGCCCTGATCAATGTCCCGGTGCTCAAGGATCACGACCTGGCCGGGGTCGGCTGCGGGATGAAGAACATGTACGGGGCGATTCACAATCCCAACCGCTACCACGATGACAACTGCGATCCCTTTGTCGCCGATGTCAGCGACCACGAGTACGTGGAGGGCAAGCTGCGGTTGGTTCTTTGCGACGCGTTGACCGCGCAGTACCACGGCGGACCGGCTCGGGTGCTCGAGCACCAGTGGCGTCCCGGCGCCGTGCTCGCCGCAGCCGATCCGGTCGCGCTGGACAGCGTGGCCTACGAGATGATCGACTCCCAGCGGGCCGCTCACGGTATGCGCAGCCTGGCCGAGGACAAGCGGGAGCCGCGCTGGCTGGAGACCGCGGTCGAGAAGGGCCTGGGAACGGCCGACTCGGAAAAGATCGAGCGCGACGGCTTCGGCTGAGAGCGCTCGCCGGCCCGGTTCTTCAGAGAGGCAGATCTTCCAAAAAGCCCGCCACCTTCTCGGTGGGAGCGTCTCCCTCGGAGCCGAAGTCGATCACCAAAGAGGCATGCGTCTCGTTTTCGTAGTGCTGCCAGTCGGCCGAGTGTCCCGCGGACTGCAAGAGTTGCCAGTAGCTCTGCGTGGCGTGGAAAACGATGTAGCCCTTGCTGCCCTCCAGCGAGAAGGGGTCGGCCGAGATCAGCAGCGCCGGCGGAACGTCGGGCGCGCCGGGTGCATAGCTGGACGGGGACGCGGCGAGCTGAGCCTCGACGGTTTCGCCGAAGAGGAACTCGATCAGCTCGATGTTCTGCTCCAACTCGCTGTCCTGCATCAGCTCCAGCGCGTAGGGCACGTCGTAGGCGTGGACATCGAACGAGATCGAACCCAGCAGGCTTTCGTGCGCTAGGCCCGCCAGCTCCAGGTAGTGCTCGTCCGCGGCGAGCAGTGCGACCAGGTGGGCGCCCGAGGAGTAGCCCATCAGCAGCGCCGGTTCCGCCTCGATGTTGTAGTCGGCGCCGTGCTCGATCAGCCACGCGAGCGCGAAGGCCAGGTCTGTCGCCTGGTCGGCCCAGGTCACCTCCTGCGGGCCGGGCGGCTCGCTGGCCAGCCTGAAGTTGGGCGCCGCCACGGCGAAGCCGCGATCGACGAACCACGGCACCAGCTCCTCGGCCAGCTCGAGCTTGCTCTTGTCGCCGCCGATCCAGCTGCCCCCGTGGACGAAGACCATCAGTCGCAGCGGGTCGCCGTCGGGCACGTAGTGGAGGTCGAGCAGCGACTTGTCCGGGTCGCCTCCAGGCGGCGGGTCGTAGGGGATGTCGAGATCCTCCTCGATGATCGGTTCGCCGCTGTCCGATCCGGTGTCGCTGGAGCCGGTGTCGGTCGGATCGGTCCCGGAGTCGGTGGGTCCGGAGTCCAAAAAGAGCGACTGGTCGTTCGAGCAGGCGCACGCGAGCAGCGCCACCCAGGCCAGCGCTCTGCCGGCGATCGAGATCTCGATGCGCATTCGGGGAACGGCCTCGGGCATGGTCGAGCTATCTTTCATTGCACCGCGATCGAGTCCGGGTAGCCTACCTGGTGGTAGGCGCCGATCGTCAGCTCGTCGTGAGCGAAGCCGTGGGACGTGCCGTCCGGCCAGTCGACGCGCGCCGCCGGCTCGCAGTCCAGGCCTCCCAGGCCGAAGTGCAGGGTGCGCATGTCCATCGAGTCGTACATGCCGCGGCTGGACTTCACCTCGCGGACCAACCTCAGCTCGCCGCATTCCAGGGTCACGCGCGCGCCGAATGCGTCGCGGTTGACCGCCGAGCCGTCGCCCTCGAGGTGGAACCCGATCCAGTCGTTGGTTTCACCGACCACGTTTTCGAACAGGAAGTTGGGACGACCTCCGCTGCCGCCGCGCCCGCCGACGAGCAGATCCATGTCGCCGTCCCGGTCGATGTCGCTCCAGGCGTGATTCTGGGCGCGCTTGAGCTGGTTCCACTCGCCGTCCGGATCGTTGATTCCACTGGCGATCCCCAGCGATTCGAAGTCGCCTCCCGGCAGCTGTCGCATCAGCCCGAACCAGGCTTTCTGCTCCTGCTCGGAGTAGGCCGATTCGTACTTGTTGTCGCGCGAGAGGGACAGGTCGAGGCAACCGTCGTTGTCGAAATCGACCACGGCACCGTCCACGTCGCCCTCGTTGAACGGCAGGCCACGCTCCAAGAAGCGGTTCCAGAACATGTAGCCCTGGTCCGGTCCCTGATTGATCAGCAACACCGTCGGGTCGGACCACTTGCGGGTATGGTCGATCTCGCTGGGATGCGAGATCGCGGTGACGAACACGTCGAGCAGTCCGTCGTTGTTGACGTCCGAGCACTGCAGGCCGAAGCCGTTCGAGCCGATGTAGGTCCCGGGCCCGGCGTCGGGCTCCCAGTCGCTGCCGTGGCCGGTGCTCTCCAGCCAGTAGTTGCCGGTCGGCAGGCTGGCGAAGTTGCGCTCGGCCGCCACGTTGGTGAAGTGGCCCGTCCCGTCGTTCTCCCACAGCAGGTTCTGGCCGCCTCCGTTGCTCACGCCGTAGACCGAGACGAAGATGTCCTGGTCTCCGTCGTTGTCGTAGTCGCAGGCGACCGATCCGTTGCTGGGCTGGTAGCCCGACGAGGTCAGGTTGGAGCTCGCGTCGACGAAGGTGCCGTCGCCGTTTCCGAAAAAAAGAGAGTCCGGAGCCAGGTATGCCGTGTGGCCGGCGGCGATGTAGATGTCGATGTTGGCGTCTCCGTCGAAGTCGGCGAAGACGGCGTTGCCCGCGTAGGTCTGGCCGCTGCTGCCCTCGAGCCCCGAGCTCTCGAGCTTGGAGAAGTGTCCGTCGCCGTCGTTGAGCAGCAGCTGATGCGTCTCGCCGGTCAGATCCGGGATGTCGAGCCCGGCGAAGCAGTCCTGGTCGCCGTCGTTGTCCACGTCGCCGAAGACGAAGAAGCCGGCCTGCACGTCGCGCAGCCCCGACTCGTCGCTGAAGTTGGTGAAGGTGCCGTCGCCGTTGTTGAGGAAGACCAAGTGCTCGAACGGAATGCCGGCCTGGGGATTGGGGAACAGGCTGTGCATCACCGCATCGTCGTAGCCGTCGCCGTTGATGTCGGCGAAGCCCAGGCGGCTGTGATCGTTGATCGGAATCGTCTGCGGCGGATCCGGGTCGAAGTTCTCGTCGCGGATGCCGCTCGACTCCGAGATGTCGACGAAGAAATCCTCGCCGAGATCGGGAGCCTCGCTCGTGCCGCAAGCGGGGTCGACCGGAACGTAGTCCGAGTCGCCGTCGGCGTCGGTGTCGGTGTCGCCGTCGGCGTCGGCGTCGGTGTCGCTGTCGCTGTCTCCGTCCGTATCGGCGTCGCCGGCGGTGTCGGTGTCGTCGTCACCGTCGTTGCCCGAGCCTCCACCGCAGCCCGCCAGCAGGCCCGCGAGCAGCACGGCCGACAGCAGCGGCGAGGAGATGGCCATGGAGTTCTTTGATGTGTCGCTCATTTTGTCAGCTCCTTCGAATGGCATCGAGTTTAGCAGGTTTTTGCCGCCGTTGGCTGATTGCCGGTTATTACAGTGGCGATTGGCCTTGATTTTCTAGGAGAAATACGAAAATCACCCTTTGCGTTGCGCCGTTTTTCAAGGCATAACCCCAAGATCGCGAACTGTGAAAGAGGAGAGCGATGGCTGATGTGAAGACGAATCTCGAGTTGGATCTCGAGGAGATTGCGGCCGGGCTTGCGAGTGAAGTCGCGGGGATTATACGCGGGTTGACGGTCGACGAGCTGCTGAATCTGATCTCCGATCGCGAGCAGCGATCGTCCCGGCTGCCGGGCGAGAGAGCGACTGCGCCGCGCAAGAAGAGAATTCCGGGGAAAAAGGCTGCGCAAAGGAAGAAGACCGAGAAAGAGGCAGCGACTCTGGCCGAGCCCGTGAAGGAACCGGAGCCCGAGAAACCGGCGCAGCCGGAGCCGGAGGCCGCCGCCCCAACCCCGGAACCGGAGCCGGAGGCCGCCGCCCCAACTCCGGAACCGGAGCCCGAGGCCGCCGCTCCGGCTCCGGCGCCGAAGCCGCGCCCGACGGTCGTTTCGTCGTACCGCCGCGCCGAGCGGGAGCGGCTCGAGGAGGCGGTCGTCGATTTCGTTTCCAGGAATCCCGGCACGGACGCCGAGCCGGTCTCGGCGCGTCTCGGCCTGCCCAAGGGTCGAGCGCAGACCGTGCTCGACGATCTGGTCTTGCGCGGCACGCTGAGCATGACATCCGGGCAGCACGGACGCTGCTACTCCGTGGCCGGGCCCGGACAGCAATGATAGATCGGCAGCTTCGAGCGGGCTATCCTTCGGCGGACCTGGCCAGGGCCGCTATCTCCGCGATCTGACCGTCCAGCTCCGCGCCCAGGCCTTCGATATCGGTGTCGAGGAAGCCGCGGATGATCATCCCGATCGCCTGACTCTCGGTCATTCCCCGCGATTCGAGGTATTCGACCTGCTCGGGAGCGATCTTGCCGATGCTCGCCTCGTGGGAGAGCTCGGCATCGACGTGGCGCGAGCGCAGGGAGGGGACCGAGGAGATGAAGCCCTCCTCGCCCGGGTCGATGATCAACCCGGAGCAGTCCACGTGGGCCCGGCAGCGGTCCTCGCCGACGACCAGGCCGCGCTGGAAGATGCGCCCCTGGGAGCAGATTCCGCGGTGCAGGATCTGGGCGGCGGTGTCGGGAGCCTGGAGAAAGACCTCGCCTCCGGTGTCGATCACGGAGTCGGCGGCGCCCATGATCACGCTGTTGTAAGTGACGTCAGCGCCGGCTCCGACCAGCCAGGTCCGGGGATTGCTGACCACCTTGCGCACCGGCTTGAGCGACACGTAGTTGCTAGTGTAGGAGCCTCCGGCCTCGACGCGGGTTCCGGCGTGGGGGTAGACCTCGGCCTCGGGGCCCCAGCTGTGGACCATCGTGTTTACCAGATGGGCGTCCTTGCCGATGTAGGCTTCGGTGACCGCCCAGTGATCGCCGCCGGCGGCGCCGCCCCTGAGGACGCAGCCGGTGATCAGGTGCAGCTCGGAGCCTTCCTCGAGCACCACGATGTTGTGCACGCGCTGCGTCGTTCCCTCGCTGGCGAGGAACAGCCCGGTCTGGGCGGGCAGGACGACTTTCTCGCCGGCGCGCACGCGCAAGAAGAAGCCCTGGGGCCTTTCCATCGCGTGAAGAGAGCGGGTGTACTCGTCCGTTTCGGGATCGACCAGCTTCCAGTAGTGATCGCGGCGCAGCCAGTCGTGGCGCTGGAGAGCGATCTCGATCAACTCGAGCTCCAAGCCGTCCGCGTCGGCCTGGGAGCAGACCGGCTCGTCGTCGCGCAGAACGAAAGAGCCCGAGCGTTCGGAAGGGTCGTCCGTGATTCCGACCCGGGCCAGGGATCGGGCGTCGCTTTTGTCGATCGGCAGTCTTGCTTCAGTCACTCGTATTCCTCACTCGGCCAGGGCCGCCTCGGTCCGGTCGCCGCTGCCGAGGCAGTGAATGCACTCCTCGAACCCGCAGCTTCTGATCTTTTCCAGCACCAGGCGGGGGTTGCCGTGGCAGGTCAGCCGCCCTTCGAGCATCACGTGGGCCTTGTCCACCTCGACGTAGTCCAGGATGTGCGACGAGTGGGTGATGATCAGACCGGCCTTGCGCAGCGCCGGATGAGATTCGTCCCGGCTGAAAAAATCGTTGATCAACCGACCCAGCACGACCAAAGAGTCCAGGTCCACGCCGGAGCCGGGCTCGTCCAGCATCGCGAAGCGCGGTCTGGTGGCCAGCATCTGCAGCACCTCGGAGCGCTTGATCTCGCCGCCGGAAAGGTCCTGGTTGAGCGGCCGCTGGACGAAGTTCTGCATGCGGGCTTCTTCGACGTAGCGCGAGAGATTCTCGAAGCGCTCGCTGTCTCCGCCCGCGGCGAAATCGAGCACGTCGCCCAGGCGCACACCGGGGATGGTAGGCGGGCGCTGCAGGGCGATCCCCAGCCCGCGTTGAGCCCGCTGTGTGAGATCGAGACCGGTGATGTCCTCGCCGTCGAAGATGATGCTCCCCTTGGTGATCCGGTACTTGTCGAAGCCCATCACCGACATCATCAAGGTGGTCTTGCCGCAGCCGTTGGGACCCAGCAGGGCGTGGACCGCTCCTCGTGGAACAGTCAGCTCGATCCCACGGAGCAACTCCGTATCTCCCACGCTGACGTGGAGATCGTGGACTTCGAGCAGGTTCGACATGCTGACCTCGACGCGTTGGCGGGCCGGGGCCCGCGGAGCCACGTGATTACTCTATGACCGAAGCGGAGTTAGTCAAACTCGGACAGGGGGAGCCATCCGCGCTGTCGAAAAATTTTCTCGGGCAGTGGGTCCCGACGAGGGCGGCGCTCGACCGCGATACCCCGATTCGAAGCGAATGAGCGGGCCTTGTCGCCGCCGACGTTCTCCGTGTTGCCCTACCCGGGCTGACCCCACTGGTCCCACCCCCGGCAGATCGCGCCGCCGCCCTCGAGGATCGCGCAGCTGTGCTCCCCGCCGGATCTCCCCGGAAAAACCTGCAGCGCGTATTGTTCGAATCGGTTCCGGAGCAGAGACCGTCGCGGCATGGCAAGGGAGCGTCGAGGCGGCGCCGTCCGCCGAGGGATCAGCGGATCAGCGCGGTCTCGACCAGCATCTCCAGCTCGTCGCGGTCGACCTCGAGCGCGTCGGCGACGCTCTCGAGCAGCCGTTGCTCCGGCCTGGAGAGATCGCCGTCGGCGGCCACGGCCATCGCCAGCTCGACCAGCAGCTCGTTTTTGGAATCGAACTCGGTCAAACCGGCGGCGAGCCCGGATACATCGTCCTCGATGTTGCGGTTCAACACGTCGGCCCGCTGCTCCTCGGTAAGCTCGTAGCGATCCATCAGGCGGTAGACCTGCCCCCGTTCCTCGTCGGTCAGCCGGCCGTCCGAGAGCACGGCCTGGGCCGCCACCTTGCAGATCTGAACCTTGTCCTCGGTCTTCATTTCTCGTCTCCTGTATCCGCCGGTCGCGCTCGACCGGTCTGGTCGCCCCGAAGATAGTCGAAGAGATCCAGCTGGCTCGGATCCTCCATCGTGGCGATGTAAGGCAGATTGCGAAAACGCCCATTGTAGTCGAGACCGTAGCCGACGACGAACTCGTCGGGGATCGTGAATCCGAGGTAATCGATCGGAACCTTTTCGATCGTGCGCGACGGCTTGTGCAGCAACGAGGCGATCCGGATCGAGCTCGGCTGCCGCGTCGCCAGGTTGTCGCGCAGGTAGGAGAGCGTCAGACCCGTGTCCACGATGTCCTCGACGACCAGCACGTCCCGCCCGCCCAGCGGGTACTTCACGTCGAGCGTGATCTCCACGACGCCGGAGGTCGTCATCCGCGATCCATAGGAGCGCAGGCCGATGAACTCGACCCGCAGCGGCAGGGAGATCGCGCGCAGCAGGTCGGCGGCGAAGACGAAGCTCCCCTTGAGCACGACCAGCGCGGTCAGGTCGCGATCGCGGTAGTCGTCTGCGATGCTGCGACCCATTTCCAAGACGCGCGCTTCGACCGTCTCGGCGTCGATCAGGGTCTTGAAGCTGGGCATCGAATCCGGAGCAGTCACCGTCCTTCCCTCACTTCTCCTCCAGGTTGCGGGCGATCCGCTCCAGCGGGTCGCCGGGCTCGGGCTCGAACGGGGTGCCGGTGACCCGCTCGCAGGCGTGAATATAGCGCAAGGCGGCCTCGACGCGCACCTCGTCCGGGATCGCGGGCAGATCCCCGTCTCCGGTGAAGCCGCGCTCCCGCTTCAGCCAGACGCGGACGTACTCCTTGTCAAGGCCTTCCGGATCGCGTCCCTGGGCGATCCGCTCCTCGTAGCTGTCGGCCTCCCAGAAGCGGGAGGAATCCGGTGTCAGGATCTCGTCGATCACCACGATTTCTCCGTCCGGCGTCCTGCCGAACTCGAACTTGGTGTCCACCAGGATCAAGCCCTGCTCGGCGCAGTGGCGCCGGCCGAAATCGAACAGCGCCAGGCTGGCCTCGGCGATCCGATCGAACTGCCCGGCGCTGATGCGACCCATCGCCAGGATCTCCTCGCGGGAGACCGAAACGTCGTGATCGCCCTGCTCCGCCTTGGTCGACGGAGTCAGGACCGGACGGGCGAGCCGCTGGTGCTTGCGCATTCCGTCGGGAAGCTGGTTCCCGCAGAAGACCCGCGCCCCGCGCTCGTAGTGCGTCCAGATCGAGGTCGAGGTGGAGCCGGTCAGGTAGGCGCGCACCACCATCTCGACCGGCAGCGGCTCGCAGTCGACAACCTCCATCACCTGCGGATCGGGACAGCCGACCATGTGATTCGGGACCAGCTCCCGCGTCGCGTCGAACCAGAACTCGGTGGTGCGGTTGAGCACCTGGCCCTTGAAGGGAATCGTCCCCAGCACGCGGTCGAACGCGGAGATGCGATCGGTCGTCACGATCCACCTGCGATCGTCTCGCACGTAGGAGTCGCGCACCTTGCCTCGCGCCGGTTCTCCGAGCGCGGCGAGATCGGTGGCTTCCACCGTCCTGCTCAGCTGCGCTGCGATGGTCTCTCGGTCCACCATGAGCCGTTCTCCTCTGTTTTCCTTCTCGTCGGATGAGTGGCGCTCGTTACTTGGTAGATGCAGGCGAGGAAGGTGTCAATCTCCACATCCTTTACATTTTGGTCGATTATCGCGCGCGAGATATGATGATATAGTGTTGTCGATGAGGAGGTGAGGTCGGCCATGATCGAGCATGTTCTTTGGCGATTGGCTCTGTTCGCGGCGGTCTGCGCGGCGATTGCCGGATGCCGAAATCCCACGATTGAGGAATCCTTCGATCCCGACGCCGGGGATTTCGACGGCGGCGACTGGTTCGACACCGACGCGGGAGACGACGCCGGAGCGGGCAGCCTCTGCCCCGAAGGCACACCCGACCTGTTCAACAACAGCTACAGCCCCTACATAGGCGGCGAGGAGAGCCCCGACCTGGTGCTGGTCGAGTTCGCCCACTTCCACTGCCCGTGGTGCGCGACGTTCAAGGACATAGAGCACGACCTGTGGGAAAAGCGCGAGGACTACCGGGCGCGCGTGCGGCTCTATTACCACCACTTCCCGTTCAGCTACCAGGAGATCTGGGATCTGCAAGCGCTCTCGGTAGCCGCCCAGATGCAGGGCCAGGAGTACTTCTGGGCCTTCCACGACTGGTACTACGACAAGATGAACGACGACGAGCGACCTTCGATCGACGAGTCGCTCTCCTACCTCGAGAACCAGCTCCAGCTGGAAATGACCCAGGTCGAGGAGGTGATGGCGTCCGATCAGACGATGTCGTTCCTGCAGTGGGACAAGGACCAGGGTCTGGCCCAGGGAGTCAGCGGCACGCCCTCCGTGTTCCTCTGCGGCGAGAAGATCCCCAACACCAACAACGGCCTGTGGGGCGACGGCACGTTCGAGGATATCATCGACAGCTACCTGTACGGAACGGGCAACAAGTAGCGCCGCCGGCCGACCGGCCACCCGGAAGCAGATTGCTGTTGACGAACCGCGAGTGCGGGTCGACAAAGGACTCGGTCTGTCACAAGGAGCTGGTCCGAATGGAACGCCTGATTTCACAGAAGATAATCGACGGATACCACCGCAAGCTGAGCGACTGCCTGGAGCTGGACGCCGCGATCGTCGGCGCCGGACCGTCGGGCTTGATCTGCGCCTGGGAGCTGGCCCGCGCGGGCAAGAAGGTCGCAGTGTTCGAGCGCGCCCTCGAGCCGGGGGGCGGCATCTGGGGCGGAGCGATGATGTTCAACGAGATCGTCGTCCAGGAGGAGGCGTTCTCCGTGCTCGACGATCTGGACGTGCGCCATTCCGCGCCGGACCGGGGCGTGGTGACCGCGGACGCGACCGAGGTCGCCTCGGCGCTGATCTACCGCGCGGTCAACAGCGGCGCCAGGATCCTCAACGGCGTCTTCGTCGAGGACGTCATCTTCCGCGAGGGCCGGATCGGCGGGGTGGTGATCAACTGGGCGCCGGTGATCGACCGCGATCTGCACGTCGACCCGCTGATGATCCAGGCGCGCTGCGTGCTCGACGCCGGCGGTCACGACGCCGAGCTGACCGCGCGGATCGCGCGCAAGGCCGGAGTCCGGCTCGAGACCGCCAGCGGCGAGGTACAGGGAGAGAAGCCGATGTGGGCCGAGCGGGGCGAGCTGGCGACCGTGGAGAACACGCGGCGCGTCTATCCCGGGCTGTACGTCTCGGGGATGGCGGCCAACGGCGTGTTCGGATCGTTTCGCATGGGCCCGATCTTCGGCGGGATGTTCCTCTCGGGCCGCCGCGCCGCGAAGCAGATGCTGGCCGAGATGGGCTGATCGGGTGCGTGGGATCGGCGAGATCGGGCTCTACGGAATCCTGACCGATCCGCTGGTCGGCTACCCGCGGCTCGCCGAGATCATGGTCGAGCGCGGGGTGCGCGTCATCCAGCTGCGGATCAAGAACGCCCCTGCGGCCGAGGTCCTGCGCGAGGCGCGCCGGCTGCGGGAGATCGTGCCCGCCGACCGCGTCTTCGTGGTCAACGACGATGCGCGGATCGCGCGCGACTGCGGAGCCGACGGCGTGCACCTCGGCCAGCAAGACGCGCCGCTGTCCGAAGCCCGGAAGCTCCTGGGCGACGAGGCGGTGATCGGCCTGTCCACGCACACTCCGGAGCAGACCCGCAGCGCCTGCGCGCTGGAGCCGAGCTACGTCGGGGTGGGACCCGTTTTCCCCACTCCGACCAAGGAGAACCCCGATCCCGCGATCGGGTTGGACGGCATGCACGAGATGATCTCCGTGGCCGACGTTCCCGCGGTGGTCCTCGGCGGGATCGATCACTCCAACGTCGACGAGGTGCTGGCCGCCGGCGCGCGGAACATCGCCGCGGTGCGCTGCGTCAACCGCACCGCCGATCCCGGAGAGGCGATCGATCGCCTGATGGAGAGCATCTCGACGGCGGGCTGAACGCTCAGTCTTCTTCCGGATCGCGGCGCCGGATCACCTCGGCCCTGCCGCCGCGAATCACGAGCGGCTCGTCCTCGTCCCGCTCGTGGTGGAGGCGGTCTTCGAGCGGATCGACGCTGTGCCGGCGGCGGCGGAAGGGCTCCTCGTGCTCGTCGACCGGGCGACCCCGCCAGCCGGGAGGCGGCTGCTCGCCGCCGCCCGAGCGCCACGACCAGGTATGGACGCGGGGCCCGTGCCCCGAGAACGGATCGCTCGCTCCTCCTCCGTAGCCCGCGGCCGCCCGGCGGCGCGCCTCCTGGATCTCCGCCATCCGCTCCTCCATTCCGGCCGAGAAGTAGACGAAGACCGCGATCGCCACCAGGCCCAGCGAGCGGAAATAGAGGGCGCCGATCACGCCGCCGGCGATCGCGATCACGCGTCCGACGCGGGCCGCGATGCGAGTCGCCGAGAGATGGTCGCGGTTGATCGCCAGGTAGCCGCGCAGGATGCGTCCGCCGTCCATCGGCAAGGCCGGGATCAGGTTGAACAGCCCCAGCATCAGGTTGATCCACAAAAGCGCGCCGAGGCCCTGCAGGACGACCGGCGAGATCGCCGGCAGCATCAACAGCGCCGCGCTGAGCCCGAACGAGATGCCGGCCAGCGAAAGCGAGACCAGCGGCCCCGCGATCGCCACCGAGATCTCCTGGCGCGGATTGCGCGGCATGCTGGTCAGGCGGGCCATGCCGCCGATCGGGGTCAGAATGATGTCCTGGGTGTGGACGCCGAACCGGCGCGCCACGAGCGCATGACCGAACTCGTGCGCCAGGATCGATCCGAACAGCAGCACGGTCAGAGCCGCGGCGATCACGAATCCCAGCGGTCCGGTGCCGTCGACCCAGGAAAAGGCGATCACGGGAAAGATCAGCATGCTGACGTGCAGCCGCACGGGAATGCCGAACAGAGAGCCTATTTTCCACGCCCATCTCATCGTTCCGCCTTCGAGCATACAGGTATTCACCCCGCCTGTCCGGTCAATCGAGAAAAAACCCGCCGCTGAAGGTCTGGAAAAGCTCGGGCCGCGGGTGTATGGAGTTCGGCGGGAGGAGGACGAGGAGGAGCGACGTGTTCGGCTACGTTGACGAGGAGATACGAGAAAAGCTCGAGAACGACAGCCGGCTGGTGCACCTGGACGCCGAGGGACGGCCGGTGGAGAACGGCGGCGAGCACAGGCCGTTCGTGAGCCTGCTGGGCCCGATTCCGCTGCCGCGCCAGTTCGGCGACGAGGAGCGCGTGCTGTCCTGGTACACCTTCGTGCGCCGCGTGGAGCTGAAGAATGTCCTCGACGCGGCGAACCGGATCAGGAGCGGCGAAGAGGAGGGGTTCCGCGCTCTGCTGCAGACCAACATGTCGGTCAACTCGCTGCTGGCCTGCCCGGGCTTTCTCGAGAGCGAGGCGCCGCTGGTTCGGATCCACTCCTGCTGCATGACCGGCGACGTGTTCGGATCCAAGCGCTGCGAGTGCGGGCCGCAGCTCGACTCGGCCTTCGAACGCATTTTCGAAGATGGCGGCGGAGCCGTGATCTACATGTCCGGCCACGAGGGACGCGGGATCGGGCTGTGGGCCAAGGCGATCACCTACCTGCTGCAGGACGACGGCCAGGACACCTACCAGGCCAACGTCTCACTGGGCCTACCCGAGGACTCGCGCGACTTCACCGACGCCGCCTGCGTGCTGCGCTACCTGCTGCGCGGACGCCCGGTCCGCCTGATGTCCAACAACCCGCTCAAGCGCGAGCACCTGGAGAAAGCCGGTCAGGAAGTGGCGGGAATGGAGGCTCACGTGGCGGGCGTTTGCGATCACAACATCCGTTACGTGCGCTCCAAGCGGGACAAGGGGCACATGTTCCCGGACGAAGCCTGATTTCTCGTCAGCGCATCGCGCGCAGGCGCTCGACCAGACGCGGGCGTGTCTCGGCCAGCTTCTGGTCGGACTCGAACATCGTCAGGTAGCGGGAGACGGCCGGTCCCAGATCGTACCAGCCGGACGCCGCCTCCTCGATTCTCGAGCAGAGCTCGTCGGGCATCGCCAGCCCCTGCTCGGTCCAGGTGTCCAGCACCCAGCCGATCCGCTCTCCCTGGCGCAGACCCCGAGCCGCCGCGAGGTTGAACTCGCTGACGCGCACCAGGTCCGCGGCGCGAACAGTTCCGCCGGAAAGACGACGCTCCAGGGAGGCCACCTTGCGATCGATGAAGTCGGCGGCCTTCTCGAAGCGCTCCATCGAGAGCGCCATCTGGATCACCTCGTCGATCATCCGGGTGCTGTGGCTCAGCATCGAGTCGCTCAGGTTGTCCAGCTCGTCGACCGATATCGGAGCCGTGCTCTCGTCCGGCACGGGCTTCGGCCCGGCGGCCGCGTCCTGCTCGGAGCGCTCCAGCCCGCAGGCCGGGCAGGCGGACATGTGCTCCGGGTAGATATTTCCGCAACCGCTGCAGCGCACCGTCTGCATCGTCTGGGTCGAGAGGTCGCCGAGCTGCTCGAGGTCGACGATGAAAACGAACTCGTACCCTCCGATCCGAATCCGATCCCCGTGCCTCAACGGCTGCTCGCCCTCGACCTGTTTTCCGTTGACGCGCGTGCCGTTGCGGCTGTCGAGATCGCGCAAAAGCACGTTGTCTTCCGAGACCGCGATCTCGGCGTGACGCCGCGAGACCAGCGGATCGTCGATCGTAATCGTGCAGTTGGTCGCTCTGCCGATCGAGAACAGGCCGGGCGGCAGATCGATCTCCTGGAACAACAGGCGCAGTCGGTACTTGCGAGCTTCGTTCATCTCCCTACTCCTCGGAGTTTCTCGATTGGAAGAGATCACCCTCCACATGACACACAAAAATGGATCGAAACACAAGTGGGCGGAATCGAGCGCCGCACAGCACAAGAAGAACCCCAGAACAACAAAAGCCTGTACAATGTCGGTGTCGAGCTGAAAGGAGTAATCGAAATGAGGATCTTTGAATTCGGAGTATGTTTGCTTTGCTGTGGCATCGCGCTGGCGACCGGATGCGAAGCGGCCGGCTCGTCCGGCGGTGGCGGCGACGACGACGGCTCGGCGGACGTCGACGCGGACACCGATGCCGACACGGACACCGACGCGGACACCGATGCCGACACCAATGCCGACACCGGTGCCGATACCGATGCCGATACCGGCACCGACACGGAGACCTCCGGAGAGAGCATCCAGGTCGTGATCACCGCGGACAACGCCTACGGGTTCGGCTACGGGACCGAGGAGGAGATGCAGAGCTACTACGGTGGAATGGAGGCCTCCCTGGCCGGCGAGATCTTCAACTGCGGAGAGGGCCCCGAGGAGTACGAGATTCCGCCCGAGGCGGCGATCGACGCCGAGTACCTCTACATCGTCGCCTACGCGGACTCGGCCACGACCCAGGGCGTGCTGGGCCAGTTCCGACGCGCCGGCGGGGTCGGCGGCTTCGGCGACCTGATCTACACCGGCGACGAGGCCTGGGAGGTCTGCGCCACGGGCGAGAACTTCGATCCGGGCAGCGGCGGTCCCGAGCTGGAGACGATCAACGAGCATATCACCGCCTGCAACGAGTACTGGAGCCACGATCCGTTCACCACCAGCGTGGGCTGGGTCGACCACGTGGGACACGAGTACGGAGCGCTGTGCATCGGAGAGGACAACACCACGCCGAGGACCACGCCCGAGCCGGGCAACGAGTTCCCGATCGTCTGCTCGGAGGTGATGGACGACGAGGCCAGGTGGATGTGGTTCAACTGGGACCCGCAGAACATCACCTGGCCGGACGAGAGCCCCTTCATCTGGCCTTACGGAGAAGGGGACAACCCCGACCACCAGTTCCTGATCTTCCGCCTCGCCGCCGAGGTGCTGCCTCCGGTCGAGTAGCCGCCCGGCGCGCTCGCTCGGCTCACAGGTAGCTGGCCACGACCGTCGAGCAGTAGTAGTCGAGCAGCATCTCCATCTCGAGCAGCTCGGCGTCGCCCAGCTCCTCGGCCGCCTCCTCGACCACGGACCGCCCCCACTGGCACTCCAGCATCGCCCCGTCGTGATCCTGCGCGGTGTGACGCTCGTAGACGCGGCCGAACGTCTGCCCGTAGACTACGACGGCGTCCCCCTTGCGCAGATCGTCCGCCGGCGCGTCGGCCAGATCCTGGAGCGTCCAGCTCCCCTGCGCCTCGTCGGGCTGACCGGTCAACGCGTCGGTCCAGGTGACGTGAATTCCGATCTCGTAGTCGGCCAGGACCTGCTCCGGCTGGGAGGTCTTGATCAGCTGCTGGAAGATCATCGCGTCGTTGGGCGCCAGGTGCTGGGGCTCGACCTCGTCGGCCTCTTCCGAGTACTCCTCTCCGAAGAACTCGTACATCTCGAAGTGGGGCGGAAGCGTCAGCTCGACCTGCACGTCGTGCGCGACCATCTCCATGTTGGCCAGGAAGCGCTCCTCGAAGAGGCGGTGGGCCTCGGCCTGGGAGTCGACGAAGACCGCCGCGCCCTTGCCCAGGTCGGTGACCGTGTCCATCAGCTCGTCGTTGTATCCCCACGTCCCCGAGTAGGTGTCGCCCACGCCGGCCCCGACCATGTAGATCGCCTCCGCTTCGCCGCCGGCGGCCTTTTCGGCGATCAGGTCCGCGTCGGTGACGCCCACGTTCGCGCCGCCGTCGCTGATCAGCACCACGCGGTTCATACCGCCCTCGATGAAGTTGTCGCCCGCCAGCTGGTAGGCGGAGACCAGGCCGGAGTGGAGATCGGTCCCGCCGCTCGCCGAGAGCTGTCCGATCGCGTCCAGCAGGTCGGGATCGTCCGCTCCCTGGACCTCCAACGAGTCCAGCGCCACGTTCTGCGTGGTGGACCAGTCGACCATCGAGACCCGGTCGCCCTCGCGCAGGCTGGAGGCGATCGCCGCGCAGGTCTCCTTTAGCAGCGCGATCGGCTGGCCAGACATCGATCCCGACGTGTCCAGCGAGAAGGTCACGTTGAGCGGCCGCCGCGTGTCGCCGATCATCCGCCCCTGCAAGCCGATCTGCAGCGCGTAGATGCCTTGCTCGAAATCGTAGGGCCGGAGCTGGGGCTCGATCCGCAGCGCCTTGCCCGCTGGCGGCTGATAGGAGAACCCGGCGTAGTTGAGCAGCTCCCAGATCCGGACCTTGCCCGCGGGAACGATCGCGCCGTTGAGGACCATGTCGCGCAGCACGGCGGCCGAGGACTGCGAGTTGGAGTCGTCGGCGGAGAGGTAGAGCACGGTCGGATCCGCGTCCTCTTCCGGCGGAGGCTGCGGGATCTTGCCGACCATCTCCAAAAGCGCGGTCGGCGTGATCACGGTCCGGTCGGCGGCCGGGATGCTGTTCGGCCCGCGCTTGTTGGAGCAGATCAAACACTCCCAGACGTGGCTCTTGTAGGGCTGGGAGCCGCCGTCGTCCAGGTCGCCGTCGGCGCCCCACTTGCCCTGGGGCGTCCAGCCGTCCTCGTCCCAGTCCAGCGGAGGTCCGCCGGGCTCGGTATCGGTGTCGGCTTCGCCGAAGGAGTCGGAATCGGTGTAGCCGCCCGCCTGCGCGGGATTATCGCCGTAGGCGCTGTCGGTCTCGACGCCGCAGCCCAGGGCCGCGAACAACACCGAGAGCAACGCGATTCGCCTCGCCGCCTTTTTCATCGCTCCCTCGCTTTCCCCTGTCGCAAGAAAGGTTCACCGAGCGGCAAAAACGGACGGATTCCCTACTTTCTCCAGCCCCTTTTCGGGGTGTCACAGACCCTGAAAGGTGGTGCCGGAGCCGGAACACCGCCGCGTGGGCGACGCGGTCTTCGATGCAGGCGTAGGTGTCGGCGATGAACGTTGGGGCCGCAGGGTGAACCCCACGGCAACGATGCGCTCCGCGCAAGCCCTGGCGGGCTTACGAGGAAAGGGAAGGAGCGTCCATACGACAGCCCGCAGGGCTTGTCCGCCATGACATAGTTGCCGCGGTCTTCAGGCCGCGGCTCCAGGTCGTGCCGGTCGACGTCTTCCCGCCGGAGATCGGCGCAGATTCTGAATCCCACGCTGGCGTCGCGAAAGGAGGGCTCGGTCACCGCCCGCTCCGCTACCTGGCAGGAGTTCTCTCCGTAGTAGTAGCTGCCGCCGCGCGCGACGAAGCCGTCCTCCTCGAGAACCGAGCGCGTCCACTCCCAGGCGTTGCCCGCCATGTCGTCCAGCCCGAACGGCGAGCGGGAGGCCGGGTGCGAGCCGACCTCGTCGGGACCGATCGCTCCCGGCTTTTTTCCGTAGGTGTCGTCGTAGTTCGCCTCGTCCCCGGACAGCGTGTCGCCGTGCGGGTAGCGGCGGTCGTCGGCTCCGCGCGCGGCCCGCTCCCACTCCAGCTCCGAGCAGAGCCGCGCGCCGGGCACGCGGCCTGTCTCGTCCAGCCAGCTCGCGTAGGCCTCGGCGTCGGCCGCGGTTATTCCGGCCACCGGAAACAGCAGCCAGTCCTGGATCGCGCGGCGCTGGCGCGCGGGAAAGCGGATCTTCTCCCCGGATTCGGCCCGGAAGCGCTCGCTGGACGGCTCCAGGGTCAGCTCGTAGCGCCCGTCCTCGAGGCGCCTCAGGCCGAGCGCGCCCTGGAATCCCCCGGCTCCCACCCGCGGCATGCGCTCCTCCCTGCGCGAGGGAGGCAGCGACTCCAGGTAGCGCAGCCAGTCCGCGAAGGTCGTCTCGCGCCTGGCCACCAGGAAGGCCCCGGTGCGGCGCGGGTGGATCGGGACGGTGTGGAAGAAGTCGCGCCGCTGGCTGTCCGGCGCGCCGCTGCCGAAGAGGAGCTCGCCGGCCGGCACGAAGACGAAGCCGTCCGGGACCAGGTCCGCCTCGGGCAGCGAGATCTCGATTTTCGTCTCGCCGTCGCGCCGCAGCGCGAACGGCATCCGCACGCTCGATCGCCCGGGGGCGGACAGGCGGGCCAGGTAGGATCCCGGCGGCAGCTCCGTCCCGGCCCGGGGTCGGATCCGAGCGGAGACCGGCTCCAGGCTCCAGCGTCCCTCGGATCGGCGAACGTAGCGTTGGATTTCGATCTCGGCGTCTTGCGGCTCCACGGTCAACGTCAGCCGTCCCGGCGCGTTCCAGGCGGCGATCCGGCCGCCGTCCTCGTCGTAGAGCGCGAGCCGCCCCAGCAGCTCCTCCACCGCCCGCTCGTCCTCGCCGCGTTCGGCGGCGAGCGCGCGCGCCAGGATCACGTCGGCCAGCTCCTCGCGCGTCCGCCGGCGCTCGGGCGCGAGTAGCAGGGCCGTCTCCAGGCGTCGCGAGGCCTCTGCGAAGGCCGCCCGAGCCCGCGCTTCGAGCTTTCTGTACTCTTTCCAATCGCGCTCGGCGGCGTCCGGCTCGGGTTCGTCGAACAGCCGCAGCGCGCGCTCGCGGGCGGCTCGCGCTTCCAGATCCAGCTTCTCCGCCAGCTCGACGCGCCGCTCGGCCTCGTCCACCGCGAGGCGCACCTCCTCGCGCCGCTCCGCTCGCGCGGCCGCCTCCATCCCCAGGTAGACGCCCGCGATCAGCGCGCAGAGCACGGCCGCGGCTCCGATCGCGGCCCAACGGCGGCGATGCCGCGCCCGCCGCGAACGGGAGAGGAAGGCGCGCTCCGCTTTCGAGAGCGTCGCTGGATCCACGCGCTCCACCTCGCGGAGCCGGGCGGCCCCGAACAGCCCTTCCCGGCCCCGGCCGAGCCGTTCCCAGTCGGCGGCGGCGCGGCGGAGGCGATCGCGGGCCAGGCGCGACTCGGCGTCGCGGGTCAGCCACCCGGCCAGCGTGGGCCAGCCCTTCACCAGCGACTCGTGGGCTATCTCGTAGGCCGGCAGCCCCTCGGACTCGCGGGCCACCACCAGCCGGCCCCTGACCAGCGAGTCGAGAGCCCGGCGCGCGCTCGCGCTCTCGTCCGTGCCCAGCTCGGCGTCGCTCAGCCTGACGCGCGTTCCGTCCGGTCCCACCAGGCGCAGCAGCAGGCGGCGGGCGGCTTCGCGCTCTTGGGAAAAAAGTCGGGAGAGCACGTCGTCGGCGTGCCCGGCCAGCGCGCCCTCGACGCCGCCGATCCGCTCGAGGGCCATTTTGGAGATCGTCCGCTCCCCGGGGCGGCGCACCTCCCACAGCTCGGCGAGCGCGAACTGCAAGAGCGGCAGGCCGCCTCGAGAGCTCGTCGCGGACGAGACCAGCTCTCCGACCAGCTCCCGCGACTCGAAGGAGGTCCCCTTGGCCAGCGCCGGGCCCACGACCGCGTCCCGCATCCGCTGCTCGTTGAGCGGCCTGAGGAAGTAGAGGGCGCGTCCCAGGTCGTCGCCGAGCGGCCCCAGCTCGGCGAGCCTACCCAGAAAATCGCCTCTAACGGTGCCGAGCACGCGGATTCCCGGTGCGGGGACGGCGAGCCAGTGAAGCGCCTCGGCGGCGAGGTGCGCTTCCTCGGCGACGGACAGAGTGACCAGCTCCTCGAGCTGATCGAGCAGCAGCACGGCCCCGTTTCGGTCTTCGAGCCTGGCCCGCAGCCAGCGGCCGACGCCGGCCGGCTCCTCCTCCAGCAGTCGTTCTACCTCGCGCTCCGGCTCGCCGGCCAACGCGGCCAGCGGCGCGGCCAGCCCCGCGATCGGGTGGCGGCCGGGAACGGCGATCGCCGTCTTCCAGCGGCGCGGAGGCTCCACCCAGCCGTCCATCCGGGGCAGGACGCCGGCGCGGACGAGCGACGATTTGCCCACCCCGGAGTCGCCCACGACCAGCACCATCGGCTCGTTGGCCAGACGGTCGAGAACCATCCGGATCTCCGAGTCGCGACCGAAGAACAGGCCGCTGTGCTCCGCGTCGAACGCGTTGAGGCCGCGGTACGGGTTTCCGCCCGGAAGCACGCCTTCGTGCCGGCGCAGGGTCAGCTCGGAGATCGCGGCGCGCAGCTCCTCGCCGTCGGAGAAGCGATCGGCGGGATCGAGATCCAGACAGCGGTCGATCACGGCGCCCAGCTCGGGCGAGATCGCAGGGGCTGCGTCAGCCGCCGGGGGGGGAGGGCGCCGGGGCACCACCCGCGCCAGCTGCTCGATCGAAAGCCCGGCGTGCGGGGGGCTCCCGCTGCCAAGCGCGAACAGCAACGCCCCGAAGGAGTAGACGTCCGAGCGGGGTGAAGCCGGGCGCCCCAGCCAGATTTCGGGAGCCATGTAGGCCGGCGTGCCGAGCGTCGCTCCGGCGCGGGTCAGATCCGGAGACGAGGCCGACGCGCCTTCGTGCGTCGAGACGATCGCCGTGCTCTCGGCGTGGGCAGTTTCGCGGGGCGCGGCCGCGCCCGGGCCCTGTTCCGTTTCCGGCGCCGGGCTCTCGGACAGCAGCTTGGCGATTCCGAAGTCGAGCAGCTTGGCCTCCCCGTGGACGTCGAGGATCACGTTGGCCGGCTTGATGTCCCGGTGCAGCACGCCGCGGCGATGGGCCATCGACAGCGCGCCGGCCAGGCCGGCGGCGATCCGCAGCACGCGCCGCTCCTCCAGGGGCAGCTCGACGGAGTCCAGCGGTTCGCCCTCCACGTACTCGGAGACCAGGTAGGGGACGCCCTCCAGCTCGCCGATGCGGTGCACGGCGACCACGTTTGGGTGCTGCAGCCGGGCGATCGCGCGGGCTTCGACGGCGAACCTGTCCCGAAAGCGCGGGTCGGTCTCAGCGGTGGTGACGAGCTTGACCGCCACCGGTCGGTCCAGCAGCGTGTCGTGGGCGAGCATCACCTCGCCCATCGCGCCTTTCCCCAGCGAGCGCACCAGCCGGTATCCGTCGAACTCCGTGCCGGGTTTCCAGCGAGACACTCAGCCCCTCGTCCGCCTGTGTCGCCCGCTCTGGATGTGCGACAGGCCGTATTGCTTGAGCTTGGAGACGAACGTCCTCAGCGGCATGCCGATCAGCTCCGCCGCGCGGTTCCGCGTGCCGCCGGTAGCCCGCAGCGCCTGCTCGATTCGGGACCGCTCCAGCTCTCGGATCTCCTCGGCGAGATCGCGAAACGGTGGGGGGCCTCCCTCCGGTGACGTCTGTTCGGGCGCGGGAGCGGACGCCGCGTCCCGGCCGCGGTCCGTCCGCGCGGATTCGCGCCTCAACCACGGGGCCGCCCGCGCTCCGATATCGCGGGGCAGATCTTCCGCTTCGATGCGGCGCGTCCCTCCGGTGGTGGCCAGCAGCAGCCCGGCGAGGTTCTTCAGCTCGCGCGCGTTGCCGGGCCAGTCGTGGAGCAGCAGGCGTTGCATGGCGCCGTCGCTGATCAAGATCGGTCTTTCGGAGCCCTCGCTGGTCAAGAAATGGCGCAGCAGGGGCGGAACGTCCAGCGGCCGCCGCGCCAGCGGGGGCACCGTGACGCGCGCCGCGCAGAGCCGGTAGTACAGGTCGCGCCTGAAGCGACCGGCCTCGACCTCGGCCTCGATATCGCGGTTCGTGGCCGCCAGGACGCGAACGTCGACTTTCTTTTCTTTCACGCCGCCGACGCGCCGCACGCGCTTGGTCTCCAGCGTGCGCAACAGTCCGGCCTGGACCCGCAACGAGGACTCGCAGATCTCGTCCAACAAGAGCGTGCCCCCCGCGCAGGCCTCGAACAGCCCGGGCCTGGTCGCGTCGGCGCCGGTGAAGGCCCCCTTCTCGTGACCGAACAGCTCGCTTTCCAGCAGGGATTCGGCCACGGCGGCGCAGTTGACCGCGGTCATTGTGCGGGAGGATCGGGGCGACCACTCGTGCAGGGCTGAGGCCACCAGCTCCTTGCCCACTCCGGTGTCTCCGGTGATCATCACCGGGATGTCGGAGGCCGCCAGATCGCGAACCAATTCCAAAGTGCGCTTCATGGTCGGATCCGCGCAGATCAGGCGATCTTCGCCGATTTCGATCCGTTCGATCGCGGCGGAGAACCACCGCAAGTCGCCCCGTCCCGCGAGATGCGCGGCGCGGCGGGCGCCGCCCAGCAGATCGTCGGCTTCGATCGCGTCGGCCGGGCAGAGCGCGATCCCGGCACCGGCGGCGGCGGCGGCCTTCTCCAGGGCGGCCAGCAGCCGGCGCGCCGGAATCTCGACCGCCTCGCCGCCGGTCTCCGGAAACAGCACCACCAGCTCGCCGGCGTCGGTCTCGCCGATCACGTCGACGGCGCGCACGACTCCCGCGACGATCTCCCTCGCCGCGCGCGAAAAGCGCTGCAAAGGGGCGAGCAGCAGCAGAGCCAGCGGGCGGCGGTAGCGCAGCGATCGTTCCACCTCTTCGGAGAGCCGGCTGCGCAGCGCCGCAGCGTCCAACACTTCCCGACGACCGCCGCGGGCGAAGCTGCCGCGCGCCACGACGTGCGCACCGGCCAGCTCGGCGGAGTCTCCGGAGCGCAGCAGCCTCGGCTCGAGATCCGCGACGGCCCCGCTTGCGGCCGGAGAGCGGCAGGGCTCGAAGCGGACTCCGTCCTCGCGCAGGACGAAGGAGGCCAGCGTACGCTCGGGCCGCTGGGGCGAGATCAAGAGGAGATCGTCGTCGTCCAGGCCGGCGTACAGCGCGCCTTCGGGTGGAAACGGCACGGTGCGGGACGAACGGCGGCCGAGCACGAAAAGCTCCGCCGCGGATCGATCACCGGAGCGCTTGCCACGCTCGGCGCCGGATTCGTCACGGTCTTCGTCCCGCAATTCGCCGCTCCTTCGAAAGAGTCGGATCGTCGGCATCGGCCGCGCGCATGCGCCGACAACTAGAGGTTCGGCCATTGGCTCGCTTTTTTCAACAAGGCGAACGGAGCCGAGCACTCCGCGCTGTGGAAAAAACGTTTCGGGCCGGGGGTCCGGTGGGCAGCGCTCGATCGCGGAGAAGCTCAGATTGCGCAAAAACATTTTTACAAAGCTAAAGCTGGTTTCGGGGGGGGATGAGCTGATTGTGATCGGCGACCAGGAGGAAACCGCTTTTTTTGAGGGCAAGCTCCGGCTGATGCTGGCTCATTTTGAGAAGTACGGAAAGCTCACCGAGGAAAATATCCTGGAGATCATGGCCCATGACGCAGGCATCGCTGATGCAGCTTCCAGCGGCGACGGAGAATTGTTGTTATATGGCAAAAACGGCATTGCCATCAAAGCCCGCTCTCCCAATCAGCAAAGGATGGTGAGCAGTTTTAAGAAGCACGATATGCTTTTCGCCATCGGCCCGGCTGGTACCGGGAAAACCTACACCGCAGTTGCCCTGGCCGTAAAGGCGCTCAAAAACAAGGAGGTGAAAAGGATCATCCTCACCCGCCCTGCCGTGGAGGCCGGAGAAAACCTTGGTTTTTTACCGGGAGACCTGAAAGACAAGCTGGACCCTTACCTGCGTCCGTTATATGATGCATTGCGGGATATGATCCCGCCGGCAAGGCTGGCCGCTTACCTGGAAGACGGAACCATTGAAATAGCGCCCCTGGCCTTTATGCGGGGCAGAACCCTTGACAATGCCTTTGCCATCCTGGACGAGGCTCAGAATGCCACGGAAAACCAGCTGAAAATGTTCCTGACCCGCATGGGTAAATCCGCCCGATTCATTGTAACGGGAGACATTACCCAGATAGACCTGCCCCGCAACCAGGTATCGGGATTGCTGGCAGCCATTAAGGTACTGAACCGCATCAGGGGGATCGATTTTGTATTTCTCAATGAACGGGATGTCATTCGCCATGAGCTCGTCAGCCGCATTATTGAAGCCTACGAGGAAGCAGGGAAACTGAATAAAAAAGACGGGGAGGCCGAAACAGGTAAATAATTATTAACCTCAATAGCTAAATTCCATTTAACATGAACGCTGTAACAAAAACAAACTTTGATTTCCCGAAACAAACCAGCTTTTATGAAGGCAAGGTCAGGGATGTATACACCATCAACAATGAAACAATGCTGATGGTGGTCACGGACCGCATCTCTGCCTTTGATGTGGTACTGCCGAAAGGAATTCCTTACAAAGGGCAGGTACTGAACCAGATTGCCGCCAAATTCCTGGATGCCACGGCCGACATCGTACCGAACTGGAAAACAGCCACCCCCGATCCCATGGTGACCGCAGGCATCTACTGCGAACCCTACATGGTTGAAATGGTGATCCGCGGATACCTGACCGGTCACGCCTGGCGGGAGTATAAAAAAGGCAAGCGCAGTCTTTGCGGTGTTTCCCTTCCTGACGGGATGAAGGAACATCAGCGTTTCCCTGAGCCCATCATCACGCCCACCACCAAGGCCCTGGTAGGCCACGACGAGGACATTTCCAAAGAGGAGATTCTGGAACAGGGGCTGGTAAGTAAAGAAGAGTATGAGCAACTGGAGCACTACACCAGGGAGCTTTTCAAGAGAGGCAGTGAGATGGCAGCGGAGAAAGGGCTGCTCCTCGTGGATACCAAATACGAATTCGGCAAAGCCAACGGGAAAATCTACCTGATTGATGAGATCCATACACCAGACTCATCCCGCTATTTCTATGGAGACAAGTACCAGGAAAGACTGGACGCCGATCAGCCCCAGAAGCAGCTCTCAAAGGAATTTGTCAGGGAATGGCTGATGGAAAAAGGATTCAACGGCGAAGAAGGTCAGCAGCTTCCTGAGATGCCTGAGGAGTTCATCAACCAGGTTTCGGAACGGTACATTGAACTGTTTGAAAAGATCACCGGCGAAAAATTCATTAAAACCCCCGCCGAAGATGTACACAAGCGCATTGAAGAAAACTGCATGAACTTTCTGAAAGCCTGAGAGGGCTGATTGCCTCTTACTGATTACCCGCCCCATGCATCTGTACGGGGCGGGTTTTTTGTTGCCCCTGGACGGGTTTTTTGTTGCCCGCGATTTTGTTTGCAAAGTTTCTCTGGGCAATGCGTACTTTTTTTGTTATGTTTGCCCACTCTGACAATTTTGGATATTTAAAGCAAAAAATATACGATAGATATGTATGCAACCACAGGTATCAGGCATGAGGACAAATACGCCATGGAAAGGCGTACTCCCGTCACCCCTTCCCATTGCCGTAAGCTGATTGAGGCAGAGGGAATGCATATCGTGGCACAATCCTCCCCGAAAAGGGTTTTCCCGGATCAGGAATACCTGGCGGCAGGTGCCAAAGTTCAGGATGACCTGGGCAATTGTGAGGTGATCTTCGGGGTCAAGGAAATCCCTGAGGAAGCGTTTGAGGAAGGGAAAACCTATGTGTTTTTCAGCCATGTGATCAAAGGACAGCCCTACAATATGCCCATGCTGAAAAAAATGATGAAAAAAGGATGCAGCCTCATCGATTATGAATGCATTTCTGATGATCATGGAAAGCGACTGATCTTTTTCGGAAAATATGCCGGCCTCGCGGGCATGATCAACTCCCTGTGGAGCCTGGGTGAGCGGCTGAAGGAATACGGCTATGACAACAATCCTTTCATGGACATCAAACAATCATGCCGGTATCACTCACTGGAAGAAGCCAAAGAGGCTGTGTCAGCTGCCGGCAAAAGGATTGAGAAAGAAGGCCTGCCTGAAGAACTTACGCCCCTCACGATCGGCCTGACCGGCTACGGAAATGTATCAAAGGGGGCCCAGGAAATTGCCGATCTGCTGCCATGCAGGGAGATTACCCCCCAACAGCTGCTGGAACTGGAAAATGGCCGGGAGCTCCCGAACAACCTCATTTATAAAGTGGTTTTCAAAGAGGAGGATATTTCCAGGCGAAAAGACGGAAAGACCTTTATCCTGCAGGATTATTATGACCATCCGGAAAAATATGAGAACGCCTTTGAGCAGTATATCCCGCACCTGACTGTGCTGATGAATTGCATGTACTGGGACAACAGGTATCCGCGCATTGTCACCAAAAAATACCTGAAGCAGTTGTTCGATGGGCCCCGGCCGAAACTGACTGTGATCGGAGATGTCACCTGTGACCCGAATGGCTCCGTGGAATGTACCCATCAGGGCACCTCCATTGAAGACCCGGTCTTTGTATACAACCCGGAAACCGGCCAGCCTTCAATGGGATTCAAAGGAGACGGGGTCCTTGTCATGGCTGTCGACATCCTCCCCAGCGAATTGCCCCGGGATTCCTCCATGGCATTTGCGGATGCACTGTTCCCCTTTGTCAAACCCATCGCCGCAGCAGACTTTTCTGTTCCTTTCGATGAGATCCGGCTGCCAAAGCCGGTAAAGAAAGCCCTGATCCTTCTGCGTGGTGAACTCACTCCGGACTATAAATATATTCAGGAATATTTGTAACTATTTGATTTATGAAGAAGGTACTGATACTTGGCGCCGGCCTGGTCGCAAATCCCATTGTAAATTATTTGCTGGACAAAGAATTTGAACTGACAGTGGCCACTGCGCCCGAAACCATCGACAGGGCGCGGATCATGATCGCCGGTCGCCCTAACGGGAAAGCGGTGGAATGGACCATGAACCAGAAAGAGACACTGGACAACCTGGTGGCCTCGCACGACCTGACGGTCAGCCTGCTGCCCTATGCTTTCCATGTGGAAATAGCCGGGCATTGCATCAAACACAAGAAAAACATGGTGACGACCTCCTATGTCAAGCCGGACATGCAGGCACTGGATGAGGATGCACGGAAAGCCGGGATCATTATCCTCAGCGAACTCGGGGCAGACCCCGGGATGGATCACATGTCGGCCAAGCGGATCATCGATCATGTGCACGAAAAAGGCGGTGAGGTAAAGAAATTTTACAGCTTCTGTGGAGCGCTGCCTGCCCCCGAAGCCGCCGACAATCCTTTCCGTTATAAGTTTTCGTGGAGCCCGAAAGGGGTGCTATTGGCCAGCAACAACGACGGACGCTACCTGAATAAGGGAAAAGAAGTGTATGTGCCGGGTAAGGATCTGTTCAAGGACCCCATACCGGTAGAAGTTCCGGACATGGGAAAACTGGATGTCTACCCCAACCGCAACAGCCTGCCTTACATTG
>JAWOBP010000130.1:0-5351 GCA_046484285.1 Polyangia bacterium | reverse complement strand
TCTTGGCCAGCCAGGCGCCGATCAGCTTCAGCACTCTTGGGCGGGGTAGCAGGAAGAGGCGCTCCTGCTCGCAGCGGTTGGTGACGAAGTAGGCTTTGTCGGGGCTCCAGAATCTCATCGCGGTCCTCCCGGCTTGCGGCGCGCCGTCCCATCCGGCGCTGCTCACAGTAGATATCGGCCGCTCGGCCCCTCGAGTTGCATTTTTTTGAAAACCCCAACGATTACAGCTTGATCCGTTTAGGGGATAAGGGTGGAGGGGGATAAGGGTGGAGGTAAGGGTGGAGAAGCCTAGCACAAAAAGCACAAAACGGGCCCCGGCGCGCTGGCGCCGGGGGCGATCGTGTTGTAAACGGCGGTCGTGGTGGTCGATCAGCACAGCGAGTGGATGGCGGTCGCGCTCGAGCTGGCCGGCGAGGCCGCTCGGGACGGCGAGGTGCCGGTGGGCTGCGCAATCGTTCGCGACGGCGAGGTCGTCGGCCGCGGGCGCAACCGTCGCGAGCGCGACGGCGATCCGCTGGCCCACGCCGAGATGCTCGCGATCTCCGAGGCCGCGCGTCGAATCGGCTCCTGGCGGCTGGAGCAGACCGCGCTGTACGTCACGCTGGAGCCCTGCCCGATGTGCGCCGGGGCGATCGTCAACGCGCGCGTCCCGCTGGTCGTCTACGGCGCCGACGATCCCAAGGCCGGCGCGGTGCGCACGCTCTTTCGCCTGCTGGATGACGAGCGGCTCAACCACCGCTGCGAGGTGATCTCAGGCGTGCGCGCCGAGGAGTCGGCGCGCTTGCTCAAGCACTTCTTCGCCGAGCTGAGAGGAAATCACTCCACGTAGGTGGCGCAGCCGAAGCTGGCCCGGATGCTCTGCACCATGCCCCACTTGTAGTCGTGGCAGAGATCCTGGCACAGCTCGAAGGTGTCGTCGTCGAGCCACTGCCAGCCTTCGGCGTTGGCGCAGTCCTCGCTGTAGGACATCTCCTGGCCGTCGGCCTCCACGTTGACCAGCTCGGGATCGGTCGATGTCCCCTCGTCGAGGCTGTCCCAGTCCACGTCGAACTCGCACTCGGTGTTCTCCGCCGCGATCCCTTGCAGCGCGTCCTTGATCTGCTGGGGCGAGTCGGAGGGGAAGAAGTCTCCCGTGCCCCCGCACAGCGCCAGCTGGGACATCACGTACTCCCACTGCGGATCCAGCCCGGAGAGGCCCAACACGTAGGTATCGATCCCCCAGTTGTCGTGGTACTCGCTGACCTTGGCGTAGGCAGCCTGGTCGTCGAGACAGACAAAGTCGTGGTTGCACGTCTCGGCCGAGGAGACGCAGCCGTTCTCGCAGGTCAGCGTCGGATCCTCGGAGCAGTTGGGCGCGCCGTCGGTCGCCAGCACGACGTACTTGGGATTGTCGTCCTCCAGGCCGATCAGGTAGGAGTAGCCGTGCTGCAGCGCCTTGGTGGTGGGCGTCCCCCCGCCCTGGGGCGCGGTCCCCTCGAGCATCTCTCCGATCTCGACCGAGTTGATATCGGCGACCGGCACGTTGGGTGTCTCGGGCGGCTGACCGCAGAGCTTCAGCCCGTCGGGGAACAGCAGCAGCCCGAACTTGCACTGTTGGTCCATCGTGGAGGTGAAGTGCGAGACCGACTCGACGGCGTGATCCCAGGCCTGGGACAGCTTCATGCTGCCCGAGCGATCGAGCACGATCAGGAAAATCGGCGGATGACCGGCGATCGGAAAGTCGATTCCCTCGCACTCGTCGTCGTAGGCGCTCCCGCTCGTTGTCTCGGTGTCGTTCCCGCCGTCGCCCAGGCCGACCATCGACCCGTCCGACCCGCCGCTCGAGCAGGCGAAGAGCACCCCGACCAGCACCGTGACCCACAGCCGCGAAAAACCAAACCGACTCATGACAGATCTTTCTTCCCTCGCCTACCTCCGCATTCCATGTTCTTACAACATGCAATTCGACACAACCGATGAATCATCTCTCGATCCCGTCGCGGGCCTCCAGCCCTTGGGTTGCGTAGGGGTGCTTCAACTCCCGCATCTCGGTGACCAGGTCGGCGCGCTCGATCACCGCCCGCGGGGCTCCGCGGCCGGTCAGCACCAGCTCCACCTCTGGCGGGCGCAGATCGATCAGCTCCAGCAGGTCACGCTCCTCGATCAGAGCGAAGCCCAGCGCCACGCAAGCCTCATCCAGCACCACGATCCGGTAGTTCCCCGAGCTCAGCGCGCGCTTGCAGGCATCCAGGCCCTTTCTGGCGCGCTCCACGTCCTCGGCGCGCGGCTCCTCGCGCCACGGGATGCACTCGGGCGATCCGTGCTGCTCCACTGTCAACAATCCTCCCAGCATTCCGGCGCCGGCCAGCTCGCCGTAGGGGAATCCCTTCATCAGCTGTCCGATCCAGACCCGCATCCCGCGCCCGGCCGCCCGCAGGGCCATCCCGAACGCCGCGGTGGTTTTGCCCTTCCCGTCTCCGGTGTAGACCTGCACACACCCCCTCGGCCAGGGCTCGCTTCTCTCGCCGCTTTCTCCGCTCATCCTTGCCTCCCGTTTCTTCGGTCCGCCTCGGCTGTGATGATAACATCTCCCGCATGGACGGCTCCGCCCTGCTCGTCGATCTGTACCTCGCCCATCTCAAGGTCGAGCGCGGGCTGGCCCGCAACACGATCGTCTCCTACTCCCGCGACCTTGTCGAGCTGGTCGAGGCGCTCGACGAGAGGGGAGTCGAGCTGGCCTCGGCGCGCCACGAGGACCTGGCCGCCTTCCTGGCGCGTCTCTCGAGGCGCGGGCTCTCCCGCCGCTCCCAGGCGCGCGCGCTGTCGGCGATCCGCGGCCTGTTCCGCTACCTGCACGCCGAAGGCGAGATTCCGACCGACCCCACCGCCGACCTGGAGGCCCCCAGCTCGCGGCGCAAGCTGCCTTCGCTGCTGAGCGTGGACGAGGTCGAGCGCCTGCTGGCAGCACCCGATTTCTCCACGCCCCGCGGCCTGCGCGACGCCGCGATGACTCACGCGATGTACGCCGCCGGGCTGCGTGTCTCGGAGTTGGTGAGCCTGCGCATGCCGGACCTCGACCTGGAGGCCGGCTTCTTGGCGGTCAGCGGCAAGGGCGGCAAGCGCCGCCTGGTTCCACTCGGCGAGTGGGCGATCGAGATGATCGCGCGCTACCTGGCCGAGGTGCGTCCACGTTGGGCTCCGCCGAACGAGACCGCGGTCTTCCTCACCGGACGGCGCAGGCCGATGACGCGCCAGGGCTTCTGGCTGATCATCAAGAAGCTGGCGCGCGCGGCCGGAATCGACAAGCCGATCAGCCCCCACAAGTTACGCCACTCCTTCGCCACTCACCTTTTGGAACGCGGAGCCGACCTGCGCTCGGTGCAGGCGATGCTGGGACACGTGGACATCTCCACCACCCAGATCTACACACACGTTTCGGGCGAGCGAATCGCCGAGGTGGTGAGAACGCATCACCCGCGCGGGTGAGCGGGACCGCAAAGGGAGGTGCAAGATGACCGAGAGCCCGAGGATCGGAGTGGATCTCGCGCGAGCCTCCGCGCTCCGGGTCGAAAGCTCCGTCGCCGACGTGCGCGCGGCGAGGGAGGAGCTGGAAGCGATCGCCGGCCGCGACGGCGGAATGACCGGCTGGCTGGAGCTTCCGCGGCGGATGGCGGACGAGCTGGACGAAATCGAGGCCGCCGCCGCGCGGATCCGTGAGCGCGAGCTGCTGGTCGTGGTCGGGATCGGGGGCTCCTACCTGGGCTCGCGAGCGCTGATCGAGCTGCTTCGAGAGCCCTGCGAGCCTGGCTTCGAGGTAATGTTCGCCGGTCACCAGCTGGACGCCGACTTCCACGAGGCCCTGCTCAAGCGGCTGGTCGGATCCGACTTCGCCGTCGACGCAATCTCCAAAAGCGGCACCACCACCGAGCCGGGAATCGCCTTTCGCCACCTGTGGCGCCTGCTGCGCGAGCGCTGGGGAGACGGTGGGATGGCCGAGCGGGTGCTGGTCACGACCGACCCGGAGAAGGGGGCGCTGCGCGAGCTGGCCGAAGCGGCCGGGCTGCGCTCCTTTGCGGTGCCCGCCGACGTGGGAGGGCGTTTCAGCGTGCTCTCGCCGGTGGGGCTGGTGCCGATCGCGGCGGCCGGAATCGATGTCCGCGAGCTGCTGGCCGGCGCCGCAGAGCAGCTCGTGGCTCTGCGCGATCCCGAGCGCGACTCGCCCGAGACCAATCCCTCGCTGGCCTACGCCGCCTTCCGCGCCGCGGCCTGGCGCGCGAGCAAGCGCGTCGAGATGCTGGCCTTCCCCTTGCAGCGGATGGCGCTGCTGGCCGAGTGGTGGAAGCAGCTGTTCGGCGAGTCCGAGGGCAAGCAGGGGCGCGGCCTGCTGCCCGCCTCGCTGGCGCTGACCACCGACCTGCACTCGCTGGGGCAGTGGATGCAGCAGGGTCCGCGGATCGCCGTCGAGACCGCGATCGACGTAGAGAGCGCCTCGCGGCTGACCGTGCCGGAGATGGAGGGCGACCGCGACGGTCTGGGGCACGTGGCGGGAAAGCGCGTGCACGACGTCAACCGGGCCGCGCTCGAGGCGACCCTGGACGCCCACCGCGACGGAGGAGTGCCCTGCTGCCGAATCGAGCTGCCCGCAATCGACGCCAGGAGCGCCGGGGCGCTGATAGCCTTCTTCGAGCACGCCTGCGCGCTCTCGGCCCTGGCGTTGGGGGTCGACCCGTTCGACCAGCCCGGAGTCGAGGACTACAAGCGCAACATGCACCGCCTGCTCGACAAACCGGGGTATTGAGCCCGGTTCCGCTCGGGCTCACCGCCGTCCGAGAGCTCGATGGCCGCCGAGCTTCGACAGATGACCCAGGGCCACGAAAACGGCCACGAGCAGGCCACCATCGAGCGCCTTCAGCTTCTCGGCTACGAGTACATACACGAACAGCTTTCGTGTGCGGGGAAGGCTCCACTACCTCGGACGGCCGCACAGGCGACCTCTCCCTCTCCGCCTGCCGGAGAGGGAGCACCAGGGGGCCTCGCTAGTAGCACGTCAGGCCTCCAAGATCGGGTAGAGCCTCCGCAGCTTGACCCGTACGTCTACAAACTGAAGACCCTGAAGCGCGGGTGTCAGACACGCTGAAGCGCGGCGGGGGTAGATAATCAGTTGATTGGAAAGTTCCGTTCCTACAAACTGAAGACCCTGAAGCGCGGGTGTCAGACACGCTGAAGCGCGGCGGGGGTAGATAATCAGTTGATTGGAAAGTTCCGTTCCCGGCGGTTTTTCGCGCAGGGCCAAACTTTTTTGCAACCGAGCGGGCCGATCGTCCGATGTAAGGAGCATGGGACATCCAATCAGAATCTATCAGCCGGGGATC
>JAWOBP010000128.1:0-12367 GCA_046484285.1 Polyangia bacterium | reverse complement strand
TCTTGGCCAGCCAGGCGCCGATCAGCTTCAGCACTCTTGGGCGGGGTAGCAGGAAGAGGCGCTCCTGCTCGCAGCGGTTGGTGACGAAGTAGGCTTTGTCGGGGCTCCAGAATCTCATCGCGGTCCTCCCGGCTTGCGGCGCGCCGTCCCATTTCGGCGCTGCTCACAGTAGATATCGGCCGCTCGGCCCCTCGAGTTGCATTTTTTTGAAAACCCCAACGATCCCAACGCGATCCGTTCAGGGGTTAAGGGCGGGGCTGTTAAGGGCGGGGCTTGGGGTTAAGGGCGGGGCTTGGGGTTAAGGGCGGGGCTTCAGGGTAACGCACCGATCCGGTGGATTGGGCGTTGTTCTGTCCTGGCAGGTATGCTACTTTTTTCGTGACAAGAAGGACAGCGTATGCCCGACCGGCGTCACAAACCCGAACGGACAGCATCCGAAGCCAACCGAATTCCGGCCTACCTGGAGGACGGGAGGCGCAGCGTACGCTCAATTACTCCTTCGGATTTGGACGTCGTGTTCCAACCCATAGTCGATCTGGCCAGCGGCAAGCGCTTCGCCTTCGAGGCGCTGGTCCGCGCCAAGTGGGATGAGTACCGCAGCCCTCCCGACCTGTTCGCCCAGGCCGTGCGCGAGGGAAGCTGCGGTCGGCTGGGTCGCATGATCCGCGAGGTGACGTTCGAACGCGGCGCCGGGCTGCCGCTGTTCGTCAACATCCACCCCGCCGAACTCGAGTCCCGCTGGCTGGTGAGGCCCGACGACCCGCTCTGCTTCCACGACGACCCGCTCTTTTTGGAGATCACCGAGTCGGCCACCTTCGAGCACTACGATCTCTGCCAGTCCGTGCTCAAGGAGGTCTGCTCCCGGACCGGCGCCCACTTGGCGATCGACGATCTGGGCGCGGGCTACTCCAACCTCAAGCGAATCGTCGACCTCGAGCCCAAGGTGGTCAAGCTCGACCTGGAGCTGGTTCGCGACGTGCACCTCAGCAAGCGCCGCCAGTCGCTGGTGCGCCACCTGGTGGATCTCTGCCGCGAGCTGGAGGCGCGCGTGGTGGTCGAGGGCATCGAATCCGCCGACGAGCTGCGCGCCGTTCGCCAGACCGGCGCCGATTTCGGCCAGGGCTTCCTGCTGGCGCGTCCCTCGTTCCCGCTTCCGCGCGTCAACTGGCCGTTTTGAAGAGCTGTTCCATCCGTCGATGGCCATGAACTGATCCTTCCTGTCTTTCGCACGTAGAGACCCGCATGGGACGCCCGACCCGAAGCACCGGAGAAAACCGCCTGTCCGCGGGAACAGACGGTGATTATCGCTGTCCCACTGGTATAATCGACGGGCTCAACCGAGGAGGGAACCATGAAACGCGCCTCGTTGCTGTGTCTTGCGTGTGCCCTGATCGCGGCCAAGTGCGAGGATCCGCCGCCCGAGCCGGCCACGCCGCTCGACGCCCGGGTCGAACTCGCCGCCGGCGACGTGCACCTCGTCGGCCGGGACGGCGCGGAGCGCCTGGTCAGCGGAGCGATGCTGCCCGAAAACGCCGAGCTCGAGCTGGGAGAAGGCGCCCGCGCCCTGATCAAGCTCGGCTCCGGAGCCGCGATTTTCCTGCGCGGCGGCTCGCGGGCGCTCGTCTCGTGCGACGCGGTCGAGCTGAAGGCCGGCGAGCTGTGGGCCGAACTGCCCCGCGACGAGGAGAACCTGGGGCACATCGCGGCCGGCGAAGCGACGGTCACGGCCGCCGGCAGCGGTCTCGACGTGGCATTCGACGGCGAGACGACGACCGTCTACGTGGCGCGCGGGCTGGCGGTGGTCAGCTCGCCCGGAGGACGCGCCGAGGTGCAGTCCGGCGAGCGCGCCCGGGTGGAGAGAAAATCCGAGCCCCGAGTCGAGCCGGTCTCCTTCTGGGAGGACTGGACCGGCGGGATGGCGGATCGCGGTCTGCTCGCCTGCGGCGGAGGCCGCGCCGCGGGAAGGCTGTACGGCATCGACCGCGACCGTCCCGGCTCGCCGCCCGGCGAGCTGCAGATCGTCTCGCAGAAGGTGCGGACCTTCATCCGCGACGGCGTGGCGCAGACCACGGTCGACCAGGTTTTCTTCAACCCGGACAGCTCCGAGGTGGAGGGCTGGTACTGGTTCACCGTCCCGGAGGGCGCCGCGGTGGAGCGCTTCGCCTGGGAGGTGGACGGCCGCCTGATCGAGGCACAGATGATCGAGCGCAAGACCGCCGCGGCCGAGTACGAGGCCGCGGTGCGCAGCCGTACCCGCGATCCCGCCCTGCTCGAGTGGGTCGACGGCCGCTCCTTCCGCGCTCGGATCTATCCGGTCCCGGCCACCGGCCAGCGACGGCTGCTGCTGACCTACACCGAGCTGCTTCCGCTGAGCGACGGCGTCTATCGCTATGTCTACCCGATGGGCGGCGAGGACGAGGTCCGCATCCAGGAGTTCGGGCTCGATGTCGACCTGGGCGACGAGGGCGAGAAGCTCGAGGTCGCCACTTTGCAGGACGCGCGGATCGACGACGAGGGCCGGCACGTGACGATGCGTCGCTCGGGCTTCGTCCCGCGCTCCGACTTCCTCTTGGAGATCAGGCCGCACGAGCCGGTCGAGCCGCTGCGCGCGATGCGCTTCTCCGCAGGCGGAGAGCGGGCCGACTTCGCGATGCTGCGCTACTCGCCCGAGGTCGACTGGGGCGACGAGAAGGATATCTCCGGCGACGTCGTGATCGTGCTCGACACCTCGGCAGGAGGCGGCGAGTCGGTCCGCCAGGTCTCGCAGGACGCGGTCTCGGCGATTCTGCGCGCGCTGGCGCCCGGAGACCACTTCGCGATCGCGGCCGCCGACCTGACTACGCGCGTGGTCTACCCCGCCGATGGCCTGGCGCCCGCGGGCGGGGAGCAGGTGGGCGCCGCGATGGAGGCGATCTCGGAGGTCTCCTCGTCGGGCGCCACCGACCTGGGCGAGATCTGGGGCACGGCGCTGGAGCTGGTGCACGAGTGCGAGCAGCCGGCCGTGGTCTACGTCGGCGACGGCCGCGCCACCGTCGGCGAGCTGAGCGCGACCGAGCTCTCCGAGCGCCTGCGCCGCAGCCTCAGCGACTCGCGGGCGCGGCTGTTCACGATCGCGGTCGGAGCCGACGCCGATTTGCCGCTATTGAAACGGCTGGCGCGCGTCGGCGGCGGCCGCATGTTCCGCGTGGATCGCCCCGAGCAGGTGGTTCAGGAGACGCTGCGCTTCGTCGGCCGGGTCAAGACACCCACGATCACCGACCTGGAGATCGACGCCGGCGGCGGGCTGGACCAGAAGTTCTCCAGCGCTGCGAGCAAGGTCTCCGAGGGCGAGGAGGTGCTGATCGCGGCGCGTACGCACCACGCCCTGCCCGACGAGATCAGGATCACCGGCCGTCTGGACGGCGAGCCTTTCGAAAAGAGCTACGAGCCGGAGGTGACCAGCGGACCGGAGAACGGATACCTGCCCTCGGTCTGGGCGCGGATGTACCTGGAGCGGCTGATGGGCGACGGCGTGGAGGAGAACCGCGGCAGGATCATCTCGCTGGGTCTCGACCACTCGCTGATGACTCCGCTGACCTCCTTCTTGGCGCTGGAGGATCCGCAGGCCTACCGCACCCGCGGAATCCCGATCCGATCGCGGTTCCGGTTCGGCGCGCTCGAAGGCGAGCGCGGATCTGCCCTGGCCTCCGCGGCTGCGGCGCCGGCGCTGGGCCTGTTCGGCTGCTCGGAAATGAGCATGGAGGCGCCCGCCGGCGACGAAGAGATGGCCAAGCAGGCGGAGATGAGTGAACAGCCCCGGTCGCACAGCTCTCCGGCAGCGCCGCCGCCGCCCGCCGCCGGGCCGGCGCGGCAGGCCGGCGAAGCGAGAGGAGCGGCAAAACCCGGCGACGTCTCGGGGGTGCTGGGAACGCCGAGCGCCAGCGCCGAAGAGAGCGAGCCGGCGCGCGACGAGGCGACCGTCGCCCGGGAGAAGGAATCGCTCGCGGCCGACAAGAAAAGGCGTCGCGCTCCCGGCAAGCCGGTCGCCTCGCAAAAGCGCGAGGCGGAGATCCTTGACGGGCTGGGGGCCGAGTCCGGCGGGCTCGGCCTGCGCGGCAGCGGACGCGGCGGCGGAGGCGGCAGCGGCGCGGGTTACGGCAGCAGTGTCAACGCGCTGATCACCGGCGCGCTCTCCAAGGGTGCGCTCGGCTCGCTGGGCACTGCCGGGCCCGGCGCCGACGAGGGCGAGAAAGACGAGCTGCGCATCGCTGTGGACAACCCCTACGACGACGGGCGCGACAAGCCGATGTTCCGGATGCGCGCCTGCTCGGACGCCTCGCGCCGGCCGCTCTACCAACGCCGCCACCTGTGGAGCCGCCGGCTGGCCCGGGCCGACGACGCTTCCCAGTACCTGCGGATCTTCACCGAGGCCGGCGAGCGCTGCGAGCTGCCCAGCTGGCGAGCGCGGCGCGTGCTGCTCAATCTGATCGAGGGCCGCGTCAGCGACGGGGACCAGGTGCGGGCCCTGCTGGCCGTCTTCGGCCGCTACCCGGGCGCGCGGCGTCACCTGCGCCGCCGAATCGTGCGCCACGCGCTCGACCCGGACCGCACGATGGGGCTCTGGTTCGGCCAGGGGGTCGACTGGCTGGTCGTGCAGCGCGGGCTGGCCGCGATCGAGGACCCGGAGCGCCGCATCGAGAATCTTCGCAAGATCCTGGAAAAGCACCCGGATGACCCGACCGGCCGCAGCCTGCTGGTGCAGGAGCTGCTCGAAACCGAGCGCGTCGAGGAGGCGCGCGCCGAGGCCTCGCGGCTCAAGCGCGAGGGGCTGGCCGGGCCGACGGTGCTGCGCGTGCTGTGCGACCTGCAGGCCGAGGCCGGAATGGAGGACGAGGCGCGGCGCACCTGCTCGGAGCTTGTGGAGTTCAACCGCGACGACCCGCTGGCGCGCAGCCGCCTGGGAGACCTGTTCCTGCGCCACGGCTGGTACGACGCGGCCTACCGCCAGTACCGCACGCTGGTGGAGCAGCTCGGAGACGAGCCGGCCGCGCTGTTGCGCCTGGCCGCCGCGGCGGCCGGGACCGGAAAGGTGGACGAGGCGCTGCGCATCGAGCGGCGCGTGGCCTCGGGCGAGGGAGAGATCGGCCCCGACGACCCGCGCCGCTGGGCCAGGATCCACTCCGCGGTCAAACTGGCCGGGATGCTGGCGGAGGCCCGCGCCGACGGCGACGAGCAGCGCGCCGAGGCGATGGAGCGCAGCCTCAAGCGCACCCGCGCCTTCCCCGAGCCCGGCTCGCTGGTGGTGCTGGTCTGGGAGGACCTCTCGGCGCCGCTGGAGATCTCCGCCGAAGTGGAAGGAGAGGAAATCCCGGTCGGGGAGCGCGTGCTGGCGCCCCAGGTGGGGCTGGCCGCGCTGGACGTGGGACGCGATCCGCCCTCGGAGCTGGAGCTGGCGATCCGCCTGGCCGGAGAGACCCTGCGCCGCGCGGTGCCCTACACTCTGCTGACCCTGCGATTCGACGGCGAGAGCTACGGCGTGGAGGAGACGAAAGGCAGCCTCCAGCCCCGCGAGGAAGAGACGACCGTCACTATCTAGCACCGAGACACCGGCCGCCCCGCCAGGCCCGCGTCACCCCGGAAAAATCCCAATGATCTCAACTTGATCCATTCAGGGGGTAAGGGCTGGGGCGGTTGAAAGCGTTGCGGACCCTGCCCGCTTTGAATGGCACAGAGTGTGCCGCCCGTTCCTGGTTTTGATATTCTGATTCTTAAATATTACGCACTGTTACAGCATAACATCCACCTGGCACAGCGCGTGCTTGTACTTCTCGGCAACTACCCGGGGAGGGTGCATCGAGGGAGGACGAGCCATGACTGAGGATCTCGAGATTGGATCGAAGACGGGCATCCGGGACGCGCTCGCCGTCGTGCTTCTCGGCTTTGCGCTGGCAACCTGCGACGGTGGGTCGCCGGGCGACAGCGACTCCGACTACCCGCCGGGCGGCGGTGGCGGCGGCGGCACGCTTCCGGAGGACCGCTGGCCGCAGAACCTGGACCCGGATCACGGGTTGAGCGACCTCTCCTCGTGCAGCGAGGTCCGGGGCTACGCAGTCGAGGCCGCGCGTCACGCGCTGTCGGTCGAGATGATGATCGCGCTGGGCCAGTACGAGGATTCCAGCGCTTCGGACGCCGACACGGACACGGACTCGGACGCGGGCTCGGACGCCGACATGGACGCCGACATGGACGCCGATTCGGACAGCGACGCGGACGGAGAGACCGGCGGCGACCCGGACTTCACCGGCACCAACCTCCAGGAGGAGGGAGTGGACGAGGCCGACCTGGTCAAGACCGACGGCGTGCGCTTCTACGCGCTGACCGGCGATGAGCTGACAATCGTCTCGGCCGAGGCCGGCGAGCTGGAGGTGCTGAGCCGGATCGACCTGCCCGGCTCTCCGATCGAGCTGATTCTCTACGACCAGCTGGTAGTCGCCTTCTCGCGGCTGGACGAATCCGAGGTCCCCGAGGAGATCCGCTATCCCCAGGCCCCCGACCCCTCGGCCTGGGCCGATCAGCCGCCGCGTTCGTACACCGGCGTCGCGATCGTGGACGTGGCCGACAGCGTCGCGCCTGAGCTGCTGCGCAGCATCAGCTACGCGGCCGGCTACCTCAGCTCGCGGCGGGTCGGCGACGCGCTGCGCCTGGTGCTGCGCTCGCCGATCCCCGCGCTCCAGCTCCCGGTCCATCCCTCGCCCGAGGCGATCGACTCGCTCGGCGCCGAGGCGGCCTACGCCCAGCTGTTCGATGACGACATGGATCTGCTCGAGGCGCTCGATCCCGAGGAGATCCTGCCGCGCAAGCTCGACGTCGTCGCCGGCCAGGAGGACGACGCCGAGCCCGAGCAGATCGCGCGCTGCGGAGATCATTTCGGACCGGCCACCCCCCAGGGAATCGCGCTGACCAGCGTGGCCAGCCTGCAGCTCGGCTCTGCGCTGACCCCCCAGCGCGACATCTCGGTCTTCGGCGACGCCGGGCTGGTCTACTCCTCGAGCGAGACCCTCTACCTGGCGACCTCGCGCCGCTACGTGCTGGACGCGCTGGCCAGCCAGGTCTGGAAGACGGACTCGAGCGGTATCCACGCCTTCGACATCGAGTCCAACCCGGGCCTGGTCCTCTACCTGGCGAGCGGCACGGTCGAGGGGCACATGCTGGACCAGTTCTGCCTGGGAGCGCACGACGGATACCTGCGGGTCGCGACCGTCACGGGCAGCGGCTGGTCGGGAGAGAGCCACCTGTGGGTGCTGGAGGCGAGCCAGGGCGAGCTGCAAACGGTCGGCGAGATCCACGGAATCGGCCAGAACGAGGACCTCTACGCCGCGCGCTTCATCGGAGATCGCGGCTTCATGGTCACCTTCATGGAGTACGACCCGCTGTTCGTCTTCGACCTTTCCGACCCCTACGACCCGCAGCTTGTCGGCAGCTGGGAGGGCCCCGGCTTCTCCACCTACCTCCACCCGTTGGGCGAGGACCACCTGATCGCCCTCGGGCGAGAAGGCGGCCAGGAGGTGATCTCGATCTACGACATGACGCAGCTGGCGAGCCCGACCCTGGTCGAGCGGCTCTCCCTGCCTGGCTGGGACTACCACACCCCGGCGCTGGACGACCACAAGGCGTTCACCCTCTGGCAGAGCCGCGACCTGCTGGCGCTGCCCTACCGGACCTACGAGAGCCCGCCGGCCAGCGGCGCCCTGCTCTACGAGATCGACACCGGCGGCGTACAAGAGGCCGGCATCGCCGATCTCGGCGGAGACGAGGTCTCCCAGTCGCCCGCGCAGCGCGTCGTGATGATCGACGACCACCTCTACTCGATCTCGCGCTGCCGCATCTCCTCGGCGGCGATCGCGACGCCCGCGGCCGGCGTCGACACCGTCGCCCTCTACGACGGCGAGAGCTGCCAGCCGTACTGATCGGATAGCTCATCCATCGCAACCACGTTTTCCAGTTTCTTCGAAGGGTTTTTTTCACAACTGAAATCACCACCATCGAAAGTGACAATCCGCGCAACGAAAAAAACCCGGACCCGGCTTCAATGCGGTCGACACGAGCTCGGCTCCGGCGCGGCAACTGCCCATTCCATCTCAGTTATCAATGAATTCCAGGAGCACGAAAACGTGGACCCAGCCTGCTCGGCAACGTTGGTATGGAACGTGCATTAGCATACTGCGCAACCGGCGACCGACAGACTGGGAGGATCGAGATGAACGAGATGATACTGGCGGTCGACGATACCGAGACGATGCGAGCCTTCTACGACCAGCTGCTCTCGGGTCAGGGCTACAGCGTAGAGACAGCGGACGACGGCCAACAGGCCCTCGAGCGAATCGGCGACGTGCAGCCCGACCTGATCCTCCTCGACGTGATGATGCCGAAGCTCGACGGAGTGGAAACCTGCCGCAGGATCAAGAGCATCGATTCCACCCGGGACGTTAAAGTTGTGATGGTGACCTCCCGCTCGGAGTACTCCCGGATCTCCGAGGCGTTCGCCGCCGGTTGCGATGATTACGTGGTCAAGCCCGTGGACCGCACCGAACTCCTGCTGAAAGTCAAGGAACTGCTGAAGTTCTCCCACCTGCGGCGGCTCCTGAAGCACGGGTAGTCTCCCCCTCCTCTACTTTCAGCGACTCTCTCTCCCCCGCGCATCCCCCACCAGGGGATGCGTCCATTCGCGCGAAGCAAGAACCGGGCTCGCGCCGAAAAAAATACCCCACAGTCTATCAATCTCCCTTATAATGGTGTGACCGCACCGGGAGGAAGACATGTGGGGTTCTCTTTCATCGATCAGATGCCGGTCGCTGCCGCCGCTGCTTGCAGCGCTGCTGGCGATCGCCTGCCACCACGCCTCCGACGTATCTCTGGACGAAGACGACTCGGGCCCCGACCTCGACGCCGACGCGGACGGCGACTCCGACGGCGACTCCGACGGCGACTCCGACGGCGACTCGGATCCGGCCGACGACTGGATCGGGCTGCCCTGCGAGCCGCCGGGCGAGGACCAGGCCGATCCCTGCATCGCGCCGAGCGGCAATCCCGACGCCTTCTGCTTCGTCTGGGAGGGCGAGAGCAAGGGAATCTGCACGCGCGAGTGCGAGCCGGCGACCCACGAGAACCCGGTCGACGGCTGCCAGGACGAGGGTGTGGTCTGCACGGACATCTCGTGGCTGACCCTGGACACCGCGGACGACGCGGACGGCTACGCGATCTGCCTCGAGGAGTGCGTGGTGACGATGCAGGGCACGCCCTGCAAGGCCGACTACATCGCCTGCAATCCGCGGGCCTGGTCCCCGGAGTCACAGTTCGCGACCTGCCTGCTGCCCAGGTGCCAGGGGCCCGAGGACTGCCTGATCCCGGCCGGCACGAGCTGCTCCGGCGACGGCGACTGCGACAGCGCCTCGGGCGAGTACTGCTGGAACGACACGTGCGTCTTCGAGGGAGAATGCGACACCGTCAGCGGGCTGTGCAACTGGGAGGGAGACCCCGAGGCCGAGATCGGAGATCCCTGCCAGCACACGGCCGACTGTCCGGACAACTCCCAGTGCGTCGTCGAGACAGTCGACGATCAAGGCAAGACCGTCGCGGCCAACGGCTACTGCGTCAGCTACGGCTGCAAGGCGGCCAACGCCGCGGCGACCAACGACTCGTGCTCTTCCGAGCAGGCGGTCGGGGATCGCTACGGGTGCGGTGCGACGGGAACGTGCTACGCCGGGCTCCACGGAGGCGGGCTCTGCCTGCGCCGTTGCAGCCCAACTCACGAGCAGTCCGCTTTCAGGTGTAGGCAGAGCACCTGGGACGACGCGGTCGAGGACCACAATGGAGACTACGACTGCTACGACATGACCGCGCTCGGGTTCTACATCTTGACCAGCGGCAACGTCGAGATGTACCCGGCCGCCTCGGCTCCGCTCTGCGCCTGGCCCGCGGAGAGCCTCAACACCTATTGCGGCTCCGCGAGCTTCAACATGGATTCGATCATGTGCCAGGAGTTCTTCGGCGGGAGCTTCGACCTGGAGATGAGCTGCCGGGATTTGGCCAGCGGGGAGTTGGACGAGAACGACGGCTACTGCCTGGACATCACCACCTCCGGCCCGAGCGAGGGGTGGTGAGATCGAGGGGGCTCGGCCGCGCCCGCTATCAAAAAAAGCTGCCCTCCAAGCAAAGATAATTGCGATGTTTTTTGCCTGTACGCAAAAAACATCGCTCCACCGCGAGCGAGGTGCGGCGAGCTTCCGGTCTACCGACTACCCTGCGAAAAGAGAGCGGACGCCTCGAGAGTCGATCCGGCCGCACGCCTTATCATGCGGTGGCGGTGTTCGGCGAGCCGCTCCAGGATCGGACGGGCCTCGGGGCCGATCCGGTGCAGCGCAGCGACGAGCACGATCCCGGTAAGCGCTCTGTCCATCAAAAACCCCTGCTCCACGAATCTCGACAACCAAAGCCTGGACCCCGCCCGCGCGAGCCTCATTCAACAGTGCAAGTCTTTGTGGAAATCCACTGGAGAACGACGGTCGGCTTCTGCCTGTTCAAGGCGAGCAGGCGCAGGAGCCGTTTGCGAGCCTGGGCGACAGTGATCACCTCGATTTTTTCAGGCTCCCCCCAGTTCGGAAACTCAGGCCAGGATGCGGCAGACTCCGCAGCCGCCGCGCAGCAGCTCTCCGTCCAGCTCGGCTCCGGCTCCTCCGGCAGCGCAGAGAAACAGCGCTCCGAAGTCGGTGCTGACCGGGACGACCGTCACCGGAACCGCCCCCCATAGCTCCCCTCTCCAAATGCCGGCTCCGGGCGCCAGCCTGGGCGCCACCGCCGCGATCTCCTCCAGGCCGACCACAGCACCGGCCGAGGCCACCTCCAGCCCCTGCTCCTCGACCAGCAGCAGGCCGTCCAGCTCGGCTCTGCGCGCCACCGCCTCCAGCTGCAAGCCCAATGCCTCCAACGTGTCTTCGCTTCTTCGTGCTCGTCTCTCGGGTCGCATCGACGCCTCCATCGGTTTTTGCCTACATTGTAGTCAAAAAGACTACATAGCTCAAGAAACGAGCCGCGCTGCTCCCCCTATTCTCTCAGCCGGCCTGCACGGAGTAGATCGCGCCTCTGATCGAGACGCCGCCCTGGTAGTAGACGATCAGCACGCGGCCGTCGGCCAGCTCGGCGATCGACGGGTAGCCGAGCTCGGTGGGCAGCCACGAGACCACGTGCATCGGGTCGGACCAGCTCTGCCCGTCGTCCAGCGAGTAGGAGACCGCCACCGCGGCCTGGGTGGCCTGCTCGTTCAGCTCGCGGATCGCGACCAGCAGCGTGCCGTCGGACAGCTCGGCCAGGTAGGGAGCGTGGCCGTAGAAATCGAGCGGCTCCCACTCGCCCCAGCTCTGCCCGCCGTCGTGGCTGCGGATCTGCCAGCTGCGACCCAGGTAGGAGGGGCTGGAGCCGGGCGAGGTGCGCGCGTGCACTATCCACTCGTTCTCGTCCAGCGCCAGCAGGGCCGGCTCCTGCAACCAGGTCTCTTCGGCCTCGGCGTGCGCCAGCGGACGCTCGCTCCAGCTCTCTCCGCCGTCGTCGCTGGCGAACAGCGAGATCCGCGAGCGGGGGGCGTCCGGGTTGCCGCTGTTCCAGGCGAGGCCGCCGTAGCTCTGGGCCAGCAGCTCGCCGCCCGCCTCCACGATCGGATGCGAGCAGGCGGTGACGCGCACCGGGTCGCCGCCCGCGTCGACCCAGAGCCGATCCTGGTCGATGTGGGCGCCCGGGTACTCCATCGCGTAGGGAGGAACCATCCGCGCCTCTCCCCAGCTCTGGCCGCCGTCGCTCGAGCGGGCGAAAAAGATCTGGTGCACCGACAGATCGCCGTCGTCGGTCGGCTCGTAGCGGTACTGGAACCAGCTGAGCGCCACGTCGCCGTCGGCCAGGAGGCTCAGCGACGGATCGCGGTCGTCGATCTCCGGGGTGTCGGCGAGCAGCTCGTGCTCGCTCCAGTTCAGCCCGTCCGCGGTTCCGCTCTGTGCAACGATCCTGGCGGTGGAGTCGACCATGTGGATCGCGGCCTCGCGGTAGGCCAGCAGCAACGAGTCGTCCTCGAGGCGGATCACGTCTGGAAAGGCCACGTGGCCGGAATCGAACTGGCGAATCACGAATGGGCCCTCCTCGAGCACCAGCGGTCCCGGATCGCCGCCCGTGTCGGTGCCGGTATCCAAGTCGGCATCCGAGTCTGCGTCGGCATCGGCGTCGGAATCAGCGTCGCTGCCGGCGTCGCCCCCCGCCCCCGCCCCGGCGTCACCGCCGCCCCCCCGGCTCGCCACGAGCAACAAGACGGCGAGGACACGAAAAACCCCCAACAGAACCAACCTTT
>JAWOBP010000031.1:0-21444 GCA_046484285.1 Polyangia bacterium | reverse complement strand
CGTCTCCCGCGAGTCCGAGCCGTGCGAGGCCGAGATCATCGCGGACCAACAAAACGCGTGGCTCATCGTTTTCTTCTTCTTGGCTTTTGCCTTCATACACATGAACATCCCCATAAATGTCATGAAACATGCCGCTGTGATCAGCAACAACACGAAGTATCAATTCTGTCGTATCAAAAATGACGTTTCTTTGTGTTATTTCCGGCACCTGGTAGGAAGTTGACCAGCCATGAAGCACCTTTTCCTGGAAGATGGCAGGCCAGTAGGGGCTGTTGGTAATGGGCGGCGGCTCCGGCGCCAGCTCGGGGTTGATCGCCGGGATCTTCATCTGCTTCCTCTCGTCCATGTCCACCAGCCACAGGCGCCGGGTCTCGTCGTCGACATAGACCAGCAGGTTGTCCCACATGTCCCAGTACCGCAGCCTCACCAGGTCGGCAAAGGTGACCTGCTCGCAGCCCGGGCCGCAGTCCTCGCCCTCGGGCTGGTCCTCCCACTCCCACGGGCCGGCGTCGGTCTCGGCCGGGCAGGAGAGCACTCCCGAGTCCTGCTCCGTGTCCGCGTCGGTGTCCGCGTCGGTGTCCGCGTCCGCATCCGAATCCCCGTCCGCGTCCGAGTCCCCGGTGCCGCTGTCCACGCCCCCGTCCGGCCCGGACGACGACCCGCCGGAGCAGGCGACCAGCAAGAGCGCCGGCAAGAGGGCCGCTGCCGCCGCGAGGCGCACTGCGCTTCTCCCCTTCATCGCGAGTCTCCCTTCTTTTCTCCAGCGGAGCTCTTCCACTTCTCGTTCACGATCGCCTTCTCGTCGCGAAAGAGAATCGAATGCTCGCAGGGAGGCCGCTTCCCGAAGCGCCCGTCGTCCTGCCGCACGGTCCTCGAAGAGCCGGCCCCGCCGTCGCCCGCGTCCGCGCCCCCGCCTCCGCCGCTCTGCCGGCAGCCCGCGGAGGCCAGGCAGCAGCACAGCGCCGCCAGCACCAGGGTCCGCGCGAGCGGCCCCGACTCTCCGTGCTCTTTCATTTCGGGATCTCCCCCTATCGCCTGGATGACAACCGGCGACAGAATACGTGAGCCCGGCCGCCGGGGTCAAGCCCGGGCCGCGGCTCGGGCTACTCCACCGGCTCGCCGGTGCCGCTGCCTTGCACCACGCGGTAGCGTCCGCCCGGCTCCACCCCTTCGATCGTCTCGCTCTCCCCCCCGGGCCAGCGCACCGACAGCGAATCTATCGTCGTCTCGCCGCCCAGCCCGAAGTGGACCACCCGCGTCTGCTGGACGTTGGAGTGGCCGCCGCCGCCCTTCACCTCGCGGATCTGGGTCACGCCTCCGGCCTCCAGCTCCACCCGCGCGCCGATCGCGTCGCGGTTCGCGCTCACGCCCTCCAGCAGCAGCTGCACCCAGCCGTTCTGCTCTCCGATCCGGTTGACGAACAGGTGCACGCAGGGAGGGCTGGTGCGGTCGGCCGTGATCAGGTCCAGGTCGCCGTCCTCGTCCACGTCGCTCCAGACCACGCTGACCGAGTCGTTGACCGGCACGCCGGCCTCGTAGCTGACGTCGGTGAACCCCTCCTCGCCGTCGTTGCGGTAGAGGCGCGAGAAGTGGCCCGTGTAGAGCGAGGCGACCGCCAGGTCGAGATCCATGTCGTTGTCGAAATCGGCGAAGGCGGCGTTGACGTCTCCCTCGTCGTAATGCAGCCCCAGCTCCTCGCGCATGTCGACGAACAGGAAGCTGCTGCCGCCCTGGTTGACGAGCATCGTCGAGGGATCGCTCCACGGCTGGTAGCGCGGATGGGCGATGTTGGCGGAGTAGAGGTCCAGGTCCCCGTCGTTGTCGATGTCGCCGAAGTCGCCGCCGAAGGTGTTGCCGCCCTGGCCGCCCACCTCGTCCATGTCCACCCCGAGGTACTCCCCGATCTCCAAAAACGTGCCGTCGCCCTGGTTCTGGAACAGGAAGTTGGGCTCGTAGCCGTAGTTGCCCGCCCAGATGTCGAGCCAGCCGTCGTTGTCGTAGTCGGCCCACAGCACGCCGTAGCAGGGCTTGGGGCCCAGGATCGAGGTCACCCCCGCCTCGGAGGTCCGCTCCTCGAAGCTGCCGTCCCCCAGACCGCGGCAGTAGACGTCGCCGACCGCGGGCGGGTCCGGGTAGTGGACCAGCCAGTTGCCCCAGTAGAGGTCCAGCACTCCGTCGCCGTCGCCGTCGCCCAGCGCGGCCGCGGCCGAGGGATCGAGCAGCTCGACTCCGCTGGTCTCGATCGCCTCCAGCAGACCGCTGCCGTCGTTGAGCAGCACCGTGTTGACGAACTCCTCGTCCACCTCGCCGTCGCAGTCGTTGTCGCGGTGGTCGAGCAGCTCGGGAGCGCCGGGGTAGACGTCGTCCCTGGTGTCGTCGCAGTCGCCGTCCGCGATCGAGAAGCCGTCGCTGTCGCCGTCCGACTCGTCCGTCCCGTCGTCCGCGACCAGGTCGCAGTCGTCGTCGTAACCGTTGTCGGCCACCTCGTCGGCGCCGGGGTGGACGTTCTCGTCGGCGTCGTTGCAGTCCCCCGCGGCGATCGTCACCCCGTCGCCGTCATCGTCCGCCGCCACGTAGGTCGCGGCGAAGGCGTCCCGATCGCCGTCGTTGTCCAGGTCGCCGAAGACCAGCATCGTGGCCTCGGGCACGTCCTGGAACGGGTCGAAGCCGGGCGCCGCGAACCCGCCGGCGCCGTCGCCCAGGTAGGCCAGCGGGCCGCCGGCGTTGAGCACCAGGTCGTCGTGGCCGTCGCCGTCGAGATCGGTCACCGCGACGCGCTGGGAGTCGTCGTCGACGAACGGCTGGCTCTCATCCTCGTCGAACCAGCGCTCGTCCTGCTCCCAGCGGCAGAAGCTGTTGCCCGCCAGCTGGATGCGGAAGTTGCCCTCCACCCCGTAGGGAACCGCCTCGCCGGGAACCAGGATCAGACTCCGCGAGAAGTCGCCCTCGGCCACCTCCTCGATCGCCAGAAAAGGCTCGGAGCCGTCCACGTGCTCGTAGACGATCACGTAGTGTTCGGTGGGCAGCAGGTAGACCCCCTGGCTCGAGACGTCGATCTCGCGCCACTCGCCCGGCGAGGCCGACTCCACGCTCAGCTCGACCGGCTCGATCAGGTCGCCGTCCTCGGCGTCCACGTCCGGGTAGGAGCGGCCGAAGCTGCGCATCAGCCGGATCCGCGCCGTGCCCGAGCCGCCGCCGAAGTCGGCGCGGATCGCGTTCAGCTGGAAGGGGTGGGGCGGGATCACCTTGATCGTCTCCATCGTCTCGGCCGGAAAGGTGTTGTAGTAGCCGACGTACTCTCCGCCCGCGGGATGAACCTCGGCCGGCTGCAGATCCGCGTCCCACGGCTCGTCGCCGCAGAAGCGATCGAACTCGGCTCCCGGATCGGGCGGAGGCCCGGCGTCACCGGTGTCGCTGTCGCTGTCGCCGTCGCCGTCGGTGTCCGCGTCGCCCGATCCGCCCCCGCCCCCTCCGTCGCAGGCGACCGGCAAGGACGCCAGCAGCGCCGCGGCGAGAGCCGCATTCAAAAAGTACCTGACCATGCCCACCTCCTGGTGATGGAATCCCGAGGTGGAGCCAGTATACCTCAGATGCTCGCCGCGATCCTCATCCGGTCAGCGCCGCGAAGATCCGCTCCTCGGGAACCGCGCCGGCCCTGACGACCGAGGGCGCCTCGCGGGTCACGTCCACCAGGGTGGAATTCGGACCCGCGTCGACGTCGCCGGCGTCGATCAGCAAACTGGCCGTGCGGCCGAAGTTCTTCTTCACCTGCGCCACCGAGTGGGCTCCGCCCTTCTTGGACAGGTTCGCCGAGGAGACAAGCAGCGGCCGGCCGAACTTCCGCACCACGGCCAGCGAGACCTCGTCGTCCGGAACGCGCACCCCCAGCCAGCCCTTGGCCTTGGTCAGCGGCTTGCGCACCTTGGGGTGCAGGTTCTCGTTGGCCCGGAACAGCAGCGTGACCGGCCCGGGCCAGAAGCGCCGCATCAGCTCGCGCGCCTCGGCGCTGATCGACTCCGCGACGTGCCCGACCCAGCTCTCGTCCGGCACGAAGACCAGCGCGGGCGCGTTCTTGACGCGGCGCTTGGCCTGCAGCATCGCCGTGATCGCGGCCGGCGAGGACAGGTCGGCGACCAGCTTGTAGCCGGACTTGGCCGGGAAGCAGACGAGACCGCCCTTCTCGAGCACCCCGGCGACCTGGTTGTAGATACTGGGATCGGGTTGTTCCAAAACAAGAGAAAACGTCTTCATCGACCCTCCTTCTCTCGACTACCATTATGCAACATCCAGGCACCGATGACCATTCCCGACTGCGGGTGGGTACGAATCACCCGGCGGTGGTGCTCGCGGCGACCCGGGCTTGACGTCGGGCGCCGGAGGGCCAATGGTGTGATGGTGGCGGCGCGGCGATGGGACTGCGCGCCGTCGCGGTGAAAGGGAGGAACCAAATGAAAGCCGAAAGCCCCGCGCGCGAGACGTTCAGCGACTTCAAGGTGGCGGACCTGTCCGCGGCCGACTTCGGCCGCCGCGAGATGGAGATCGCCGAAAGGGAGATGCCCGGCCTGATCGCCGTGCGCGAGAAGTACGGTCCGGACAAGCCGCTGGCCGGCCGCCGCGTGACCGGCTCGCTGCACATGACCGTGCAGACCGCGGTGCTGATCGAGACGCTGATCGAGCTCGGCGCCGAGGTGCGCTGGGCGAGCTGCAACATCTTCTCCACCCAGGACCACGCCGCGGCGGCGATCGCGGCCGACGGCGTGCCGGTCTTCGCCTGGAAGGGCGAGACGCTGGAGGAGTACTGGTGGTGCACCTCCCAGGCGCTGGCGCACGCCGGCGGCAAGGGCCCGCACCTGATCGTGGACGACGGCGGCGACGCGACCCTGATGGTCCACCGCGGCTACGAGATCGAAAGCTACTTCGAGCAGCACGGCGAGCTGCCGCCGATCACCGCAACGGCCGGCGACGCCCGGGCGCTCGACGAGCAGCTGCACCGCATCCACTCCGAGGATCCCGGGCGCTGGCACCGGATCGTCCCGGAGATCATCGGCGCCTCGGAGGAGACCACGACCGGAGTGCACCGCCTCTACCAGCGCATGGAGCAGGGCACGCTGCTCTTCCCCGCCTACAACGTCAACGACTCGGTTACCAAGTCGAAGTTCGACAACCTCTACGGCTGCCGCGAGTCGCTGGCCGACGGGATCAAGCGCGCCACCGACGTGATGGTCGCCGGCAAGGTGGTGCTGGTCTGCGGCTACGGAGACGTGGGCAAGGGCTGCGCCCAGTCGATGCGCGGCTTCGGCGCGCGCGTGCTGGTCACCGAGATCGATCCGATCTGCGCCCTGCAGGCCGCGATGGAGGGCTTCGAGGTGACGACCGTGGAGAACGCCCTCGAGACCGCGGACATCTTCGTGACCGCGACCGGCAACCTCGAGGTTATCACCGCCGAGCACATGTCCGGGATGAAGGACCAGGCGATCGTCTGCAACATCGGTCACTTCGACAACGAGATCGACATGGCCGGGCTGGAGAAGCTCGAGGGTATCGAGAAGGTGGAGATCAAGCCGCAGGTGGCCAAGTGGGTCTTTCCCGACGGGCACGAGATCTTCGTGCTGGCCGAGGGCCGCCTGGTCAACCTCGGATGCGCCACGGGGCACCCCAGCTTCGTGATGTCGAGCTCGTTCACCAACCAGTGCATGGCTCAGATCGCGATGTCGAGGGACGAGCCGGAGCTGGGCGTGCAGATGCTGCCCAAGGAGCTCGACGAGGAGGTCGCGCGGCTGCACATCGAAAAGCTGGGCGTCAAGCTGACGCGCATGACCCCCGAGCAGGCCGAGTACATCGGCTATCCGGTCGAAGGCCCCTACAAGCCCCAGCACTACCGCTACTGATTCAACAAGAGAGGCTCGGCGCGGCGGACCAGCTCGTGCAACAGCTCGTGACCGGGCCGCAGCAGCGCGATCCGCGCCCGCGGCAGACCGCCCAGCACGGCCAGATCGCCGATCGCGTCGAGCAGCTTGTGACGCGCCGGCTCGTTCGAAAAGCGCGCCCCCGAGGGATTCAACGGCCCCTCGGGGCCGAACACCAGCGCGTTGTCCAGCCCGCCGCCGCGCGCCAGGCCTTCCGCCAGCAGGCGCTCGGCATCCTCGACGGTGGAAAAGGTGCGCGCCGGCGCGATCTCGCCGACGAAGTCGCCGTTCACCAGCTCCAACTCGGCCGACTGCGATCCGATCGCGGGGTGATCGAACGACGCCTCGACGCGTATCCGAGGCGTCTCACCGGCCTCCAGCGGCGTTATCTCGGCGCGGGCACCGCCGGGGCCGTCCAGCGAGACCGAGCCGCCCAGATCGACAAGGCGCGGTCCCTGCTCGGCCCCGGCCGCGCGCAGAGTGCTGACCCAGGTGGCGGCGCTGCCGTCCAGCACCGGAATCTCGGGGCCGTTCACCCCGACGCGGACGTCGAGCTCTCCGAACCAGGCCAACGCGGCCAAGAGGTGCTCGACCGTGCGCACCCGCACCGCGCCGCGAGCAAGGTCGGTGGCGCGCCGGGCGTCCTCGGCGAGCGACCCGGGGACGGCCGGCACCTCCCCCTCGTCGGTTATGAACGCGATCCCTGATCCGCGGGGCGCCGGCGCGACGCGCACCGAGCAGAACACCCCACTGTGCAGGCCCGTACCGCCGACGGTGAAGGGCGACAGCACGCCGCTCACCGCACTCGGAAGACCAGCGGAGAGAAGGCGAGCAGGCGGTGCTCGCCGAGCAGGGAGGCCAGCGCCAGCGCGCGCCGCCCGGACGGCAGGCGCCGCGCCGCGACCAGCGCGGCCGAGCCCCCGGTGCCCAGCGTCTCGCCCAGCATCTCCATCAGCGACTGCGGAGGCGGGTGGATCTCGACTGCTCCGCCCGGAAGCTCGCCCAGCTCTCGAGCGCGCTCCAGCGCGTCGTGCAGCGTGCCCACGGCCGTGATCAAATCCTGCTCGAGCGCCTGCGCTCCGGTCCAGACGCGGCCCTCGGCGGCGGCCAGCACTTTTCCCCGGGAGAGCCCGCGCCCCGCGGCGACGCGATCGACGAACAGGTCGTAGGATCCCTGGATCAGCCCCTCGAGCGCGGCCCGCTCCCCCTCGCTGAACGAGCGAAAGGGGCTGGCCAGCGCCGCTCGCTCGCCGCGCGTCAGCGTCTCGGTGGTCACGCCGATTTCCTCGATCGCTTCCGAGACGACGAGCTTGCCTCCGATCACTCCGATCGAGCCGGTCAGCGTGCCCTCGGAGGCGTAGATCTCGCGCCCGGCCGAGGCCACGTAGTACCCGCCCGAGGCGGCCACGTCTCCCAGCGAGACCACCACCGGCTTGACCTCGTTCAGATCGCGCACCGCCTGCCAGATGTTGTCCGAGGCCAGCGCGCTGCCGCCCGGGCTGTCGACGCGCAGCACCGCGGCGCGGATCGAATCGTCGCGCGCCGCCTCCGAGAGCGCGTCGACCAGCTCCACGTCGCGAACGAGCTCCATCCCGGCCAGCAGCTCGTCGCCGGCCCCGCCGCCCAGGATCGGCCCCACGACCGGTACCAGCGCGATCCGCGGTCCGGAGGGACGCTTCTTTTCGGGCCGGCCGCCGCCGAGCATCTGTAACAGCTCGCCCAAAGAGAGCGACTCGCGAGGCTGCTGGCCGTAGTCGTCGACGACTCCGCCCGCGTAGCTGTCGCGCATCCGCCCGACGAGGGAGCCGAATGTCTCGCTGCGGTCGGCCAGCCCGACCTCCACCGCGCGGGCGGCGTCGTACGGGCCGCCGTCGATCAGCTCCGCGACCCGCTCGACTGAAAGATCGCGTCCGGAGGCGATGCCTTGCACCAGCAGCTCTTGCAGACGATCGAGCAAGGACGCGGAAGCTTCGCGCGAGGCCGCCGACATCGCGTCCCGGGTCAGCGACTCGGCCGCGTCCTTGTAGCGCCCGACGCGCAGCACCTCGGCGTTGATCCCGAGCTTGTCCAGCAGCTCGCGGACGAAGACCGCCTCCAAGGAGAGGCCCACCAGCTCGATGCCCCCGGCCGGCGCCAGCTCGATGCTGGGGCAGGAGCGGGCCGCCATCCAGTAGGTCAGGTTGTCCGCGGCCTCCAGGTGACAGGTGAGCGGCTTGCCCGACTCGGCCACGCGGGCGATCGCGTCTCCGATCTCGCGGGCGCGCGCCCAGCCGAGATGCGGCGAGGCCAGGTGCACGATCACCTGCTGGACCTGCAGGTCGGCCGCAGCGCTGTCGAGCCGCCGGACGAGCTCGTGCTGGCTCAGCGAGGTGCCGCCCAGCATTCCGGAAGGTCCGGGAAACTGCGGCAGCTCTCCGTCCAGCTCGAAGACGACCGCGACCGGACCGCTGGGACCGCTCGGCTCGCTCGGAGCTCCCAGACCCAGATCGCAATCGCAACCGGCCGCGGCGAGCGCCGCGACGATTCCAACCAGGACGGCGGGCACGGCCCGCCGCCGGGCAGCGCAATGCAATCGAAGTCGCATGCTATTCCTCTGCTGGCGAAGCGGTCTCGCCTCCGGTCTCCGGGCCCGCCGGCCCGGGCTCGCTCTCGCTCGGAGCGTCTCCAGCGGCGGCGGAAGATTTCCCATCGTCGGACGGTTGCTCGGAGGGAGCCCGATCTCCCTGTTCCGGGTCCTCGTCGCTCTCGCCGATGGCCGCCCCGAGCCGCTCGACGTTTCGCTTGGCCATGTGGGCGTAGCGCCCGCCGGGGTGAGTGGAGAGGTACTTCTCGAACCACTTCAGGGCCTGCGCCTTCTGTCCCTGGAGCTTGTAGGATTCGGCCAGGCCGATGATCGCCGGCCCGTAGCCGCTCACCGCCTGGACGGCGCGGCGGAAGTTGGCGATCGCCGCGCCCGCGTTGCCGCGGTCGAGATGGCAGTACGCCAGCCCGGAGATCGCGTCGACGTTGCCCGGCTCCCGCTCCAGTACCTTCTGGAACAGGGCGGCCGCCTGGGAGGTCGAGCCGCTCTCCTGCAGCTTGGCCGCGCGGGAGAGAAGCGCCTCGACGCTGCCGCCCAGCGCAGCTCCGCCGCCCCCGGCCGGTGCGCGCTCGGCTCCGCTCTCCTCGTCGGCCTCTTCTTCCCCGCTCGTCTCCTCCTCCTCGCTCGCGGCCGGCTCCTGCGCCTCCCCGCCGGCGTCGGCGAGCCCGGCATCCTTCTCCTCGCCACCGGCGCCCGTCTCTTGCAGCTCCTGATCGGCGACGAGAGCCACGCCGCGCTCCCGCTCGATTCGCTCCTTCAGCGCTCGCGCCCGCTCGTGGTCCGGGTTGAGAGCCAGCAACTCGCGGAGCGCAGCGCGCGCCTCCTCGTCGCGATCGGCGGCGGCCAGCGCGCGAGCCCGTCGATACAGGGCGCGCAGCAACGGCTCGGAGTCGACCGCGGGCTCGAGCCGCTGCGCGACCCGCTCGGGCGAACGCCCGCGCTCCATCTCCATCATCGTCTCCACGTAGCTGAGCGCCGCCGGGTCGGCGCCTCCACGCGCGGCGTCCAGGTGCCTTTCCGCAGCCTCCAGATCTCCGCGCAGACGCGCCACGTCGGCCAGCGCAAGCTCGGTGGCCGGCAGGTCCGAATCCGCCGAGCGGGCCTGCTCGACCCAGCGCTCGGCCTCCTCCAACTTCTCGGCCGACTCCCGCTCGAGGCGCTCGGCGTCGCGCAGATCGAGCGGCCCGCCGTCCGGCGCCGCGGCCTCGGCGTCCGCTCGCGCGTCGAGCCTCTCGTCGCGCAGGTACTGCGACCAGACCGCGTACATCTGAGCCAGGGAGGCCAGCGTCGGAGCGTGGTCCTCGCGCAGCGCCAGCACTTTCTGGAACTCCCGGTCCGCCTGTCTGAACGAGGCGTCCGTGTCGAGCAGGAAGCTCTCCTTGCCCTTGAGGAAAAACGTTTCGTGACGACCGCCGTCGCGAGAGCTGAGCACTCCGTCCAGCGCGTCGCGGACCAGCTCCTTTTGAAACAGGAACAGGTAGGCCCCCGCGCCGGTCAGCGCCAGCACCACCACCAGCGCTATCCAGCGGCCGGGCCTGCGCCGCGGCGCTCCCAGATCCTCTTCCTCGTCCAAATCGTTGGGCTTTGGCTCCGCCCGACCCTCGGCCCAGGCCGGCCCCTCCTGGCGAAACTCGCGGCGACCGCGCTCCCAGCTCTCGTCGCTGGAGCCCGGGATCTGGGACAGATCCGGCTCGCGGGGCTGCTGGGCCTGCGTCGGAGCCGCGGGATCTGGCTGCCGGGGCGCCTGCTGTTGCGGCAGCGTCTGCGCCTGAGCCTGCTGCAACCCCTGCGGCGAGGGCTGCGGCTGCTGCGGCTGCTGCGGCTGCTGCGGCTGTGGCGCGCCCTGCTGCAACAGCGTCTGCTGGTTGGGATCCACGGCCGGCGGCTGCGGCTCCGCCGGGCCGGCCGGCGGCGGGCGCGTGTCGCGCCGCCCGGGAGCCGCTTCGCCCGTGGCGGCCCTGGCCCGCACCGTGGGCGCGCTGCTGGCCACGTTCGCCACGGCCGGCTTGGCGATCGGCGCCCCGGAGCCGGCCGGAGCCGGCCGCTCGAACGACGACGTGACCTGTCCCTGACCGGAGCCGGACTCGGCGGCGGCCGGCTCGCGCCCGGGAGAGGCCGAGACGCGCATCGTCTCGGCTCGACTCTCGGCGGACGGGGCGGGATATCCGGCCGCGACGGGCTGAGCCACCGGAGAGTCGGCTCGTTTCCTGCGGGCCGCCTCGAAAAACGGCTTCATCTCCGCGATGTCGCCCAGCCTCTTCCATTCCCCTCCGGACTTGGCCAGCAGGTCGCTTTCGGAGACCTTGCCCTCGGCGATCCAGTCCTGGAGCACCGCCAGCCGATCGAAGGGAAAGGTCGCTCCGCTGACCTGCCTCAACATCCAGGGATCGCCCGCGGAAGCTCCGCCCGCGGGCGGAAATACCTTGAAGACGTTGCCGCAGCTGGTGCAGCGCACCGCTGTCCCCGACGGCCCGACCAGGGTTTCGTCGAGACTGTACTCGGTCCCGCACTTCTCGCACTGAACTTCCATGATTTCGGAGTATAGCGCCGCGATCCCCAAATTGATAGGTTACGGTCTCTAGGCGGCGCACCACGGCGCACCACGTTGATTCGCATCCCGGCGCCGGGGTATCCTGCCGGCCTAAAAGGAGAAAGAATTGGATCACCGTGCGATCATCATTTTCGGCCTGATTGTAGCGGTCGCGATCGCGACCGGGTGCGGCTCCGGGGAAGAGAGGAAACCGACCGGAGCCGAGCCCGAAAAAAAGGCCGAGCAGAACGAGAAAGCCGAACAGCCGTCCGAGCCGGAGCCGGAGCCCCCGGTTCCCAGCGGTCCGAACGTGGTCTTTTTCGTTCTCGATACCTTGCGCTCCGACCACACCTCGCTGTGCGGATACGAACGTCCCACGACCCCCAACCTGGCCGCGCTGGCAGAACGCGAGGGAGCGAAACAGACCTGCGGCGCCGTCGCTCCGGCGAGCTGGACGCTGCCGAGCCACGCCAGCTTCTTCACGGCCACGGACCCGGTCGAGCACGGGGCGCACTCGTACACCAAGGGCGTGAAGAACCTCGAGGGCTGGGGCAGCGCGACGCACAATCTGGGCGCGGATCTCCCCACGCTGGCGGAGAAGATGGCAGAGCGCGGATACCAGACAGTCGCGATCTCCTCCAATCCCCTGATCAGCGAGTCGCTCGGACTGGTGCGCGGTTTTTCCAAAACGGCGATCTCCAAAAAATGGGGAGACATGTTCGGCGATGCCTTCATCCCGGCCGTCAAACGGGCGATGGAGGGCGTCTCGCGCGAGCGGCCGCTGTTTCTGTTCGTCAACATCTCGGACGCCCACCAGCCCTGGCCCGCGGTTCCCGAAGGGCTCGACTGGGTTCCGGCCCGACCGGCCAACAAGTACAAGAAGAACCTGCCCGACAGCGACTGGCGGCGCTATATCGAAGGAAAGATGAAGGGCAAGGAGCGAGCCGGTTTTCTCGAGCGGATCAGGGACCAGTACGACCACGCCTGCTTCGTGGCCGATCGCAACTTCGGCCGCTCCCTCTCCTTCTTGCAGCACGGCGGCTGGTGCGACGACGACTGCCGCGTGGTGGTGGTCAGCGACCACGGCGAGTTCCTCGGGGAGCACGGCCTGCTGGATCACGGGCACTACGTCTGGGAGGAAATGGTCAGGGTGCCGCTGGTGACCTGGGGAGCCGCGGACGATCTCGAGCTGCCCGAGGTGATCAACGCCGTCCACAGCTTCCACCTCGCCCTCGACGGCCGACTGCCGGAGAAGCCGGAGCCGGTCGCCTCGATGTCCTGGCCGCACGTGCGTCGCTGCGCTCACACGGCCAACGACGCCTTCTGCTCGACCCAGGCCGCGCTGTGGTACGGAACCGAGAAGCTGCTCTACTCGGACGGAAAGCTTTTCCGGATCGACCTCGAGAGAGATCCGGGGGAGAAGCGGCCCGCCCGCCTGAAGAAGAAGCACCCGCACCGCGCCGAGCTGGAGCAGCTGTCCGGACGCGTGGTGGCGGACGACTGGGAGAAGCGCAACAAGGCCGCGGACGGAGGCACCGGCGACGAGATCGAAGAGAAGCTGCGGGCTCTGGGCTACCTGGATTGACCTCAACGTTGCGAAAAACATCGAGATGAAACGCGCCAAGGTGCGTCAGCCGTGGAAGAGCGGAGCGTTTTGGGCTATGGTGCTACGGTTCGTTGAGTCCCCAAAACGTGAGCACGGCCGCGGATGGCGTGCATTGGCGCGAGCGAAAGCGTTTTTTTGCCGATGGCCTGGCGCACCAACGTTGGGGTTGACCCCTCGCGCCGCCGTCGCGGCTCCGCTCAGCGGACGCGGCGGGCCAGGGCGATCACGTTGCCCTCCGGATCGGCGAAGTAGGCGCACTCGTCGCCCCAGGCGCGCAGCTCGAGCTCGCCGAGCGGTCGGGCCCCGGCCTCGAGCAGGCGGCGCGCCGCGCGTCTCGGGTCGTAGGTTCTCAAGTAGAGCTGCGCGCCGCTCAACGCGTCGTCGGTCCTGGTCCGCAGGCGGCCGCCCGTGTGCAGCTCGAACGCGTCGCTGGAGCAGATCGCCAACCCGCGGCCTCCGGGCAGATCGAACTGGACGTACTCCCTGGACTCGACCGAGATCGGCCACTCGAAGGCGCGGCTGTAGAACGCCACCGCGGAACGAACGTCGTCCGCGGCCAGAACGGTGAGGTCGTGCCGCGGCCCGGGAACCGGCTTCTCCACCGGCCTGGCCGCGCCCAGCGGAGCGGTCCACTCCATGTCCAAGAAGAAAAACGGGGACAGCTCTCTGTAGGCGCGCCCCTTGTCGCCACCGGCCAGGTGCGCGTCCAGCGAGACGGCCTCGACCCGACCGAAGACCGCCAGATCGTCGCCGAACTCGCGGGTTTCCAGCAGCCGGCACTCGAGGTGCGCCCGGCACTCGGCGATCAGGGGCGGGTCGAGCGCCGCGCCGGCAATACGCGTTAGGCCCTGGTTGTCGAAGCGCTCCACTCCGCGGCCCGAGGGATCGAGCCCGATCATCCACGAGGTGGCGACCAGATCGCTGCCCGGCACGTTGATCGCGAACTGCCCGGTGGCGCTCACGTTCTGGGCCGTGGCGTAGGAGCTGTTGCAGGCGAAGAAGACCGCGGTCGGCGGCCCGTAGGTGACCACCGAGACGCGGGACTTGGCGGCCACGTGCGGCTCGCCGTCCGCATCGACCGTGGTGACCAGCACGACCTGCTCCATCAACGGTGAGACCGCCCACTCGAGACGCTCCGGTGAGACCTCGACCTTGCCGTTGCTCGTCTTCTCGTTCATCGGCCAATCCTCTCTTCTACAACAGCACGAAACGTTCCTCCGGATCGGGGACCACCTCCCCGATCTCGACCGCCTCCACCCCGGCGGCCCCCAGCTTCTCCACGATCGCCGCGATCGCGTCCGGCGCAGCGGCCAGGAGCAGTCCGCCCGAGGTCTGCGGATCCCAGACCAGGTCGATCTCGTGCTGCGCGATTCCCTCCGCCGCGCCGAAGACGCGCCGCCAGTGCTCGCGGTTGCGGTACAGCCCTGCGGGCAGCAGCCCCATCTCGGCGTGCTCGCGCACCTCGGGCAGGCGCGGCAGCGAATCGGCGCGCACGCGGACGCCGGCACCGCTGCCCTGGATCATCTCGCAAGCGTGGCCGACGAGGCCGAAGCCGGTCACGTCGGTGCAGGCGTGTACCCCTTGCCGCCGCGCGACCTCGGACGCCTCGCGGTTGAGCGCGCTCATCGTCCGCACCACGGATTCGATCGCCCGCGGCGAGGCCAGCTCGGCCTTGATCGCGGTGTTGACGATCCCGGTGCCGAGCGGCTTGGTCAGCGCCAGCCGGTCCCCGGGCAGCGCTCCGCGGTTGGCCAGCACCCGCTCGGGGTGCACGGTCCCGGTCACCGAGAGGCCGTACTTCAGCTCGGCGTCGCTCACGCTGTGACCCCCGACCAGCGCAGTCCCGGCGCGGGTGAGCGTTTCCAGCCCACCGCGCAGCACCTCTTGCAGCACCTCGATCTCCATCTCCTCGGCCGGAAAAGCTACGATGTTCATCGCGCAGAGCGGATCGCCTCCCATCGCCCAGACGTCCGACAGCGCGTTGGCCGCCGCGATGCGGCCGAAGTCGAACGGGTCGTCGACGATCGGAGTGAAGAAATCGAGCGTCTGGACCAGGGCGAGCTCGTCCGTGAGCCGGATCACTCCGGCGTCGTCCGCGCTCTCCAGACCGACGATCAGGTCCGGATGACGCTCGATCTCGAGACCGCACAGCGCTCGGGCCAGGTCCCCCGGCCCCAGCTTGGAGGCTCACCCGGAGCCCGCCACCGTGCTGGTCAGCCTGGTTTCGACGTCGCTCATCTTCCTCCGTGCCGCCGCCTGCGCCGGATCAGGGGCGCACCACGCGATCGGCCTCCATCAAGGTCGAGGCGATCTCGAACATGTTGGAAATCGTCCCGACCTCGAGCTTCTCCTCCAGACCAAAAAAGTCGAGACAGGTGCCGCAGATCAGCACCCGTACTCCCAATCGCTCGATCTCACCTACCGCCTCGACCAACTCTCCGCCCTCACAAACGAGCCGCACACCGCCGTTCATGAAGATCAGGGTCTCGGGGCGCGGCACCACCTCGCGCAGGGTCTTGACGAACGCCACGGTCAGCAGGCGGCCCAGCTCCTCGCTGCCCCTGCCCAGCGTGTCGGAGGCGACCATCACCGCCACCCGCGAAGGCAGCCGACAGGCTCGAGCCCGGCTCTCCTCGGCGCTGTCTGCCCCGGCTGGGTCGGGTTGCACGGCGTCGCCGCGGTCGAGCAGCACTCGAAAGCAGCCGTCCCCGGTATCCTCGAGGCGGACCTCGCAGCCCATCGCGCGCGCCATCCTCGAGACGTTCTCGGCCGACGCGTCGTTGTCGACCAGCACCGCCGCCGAGGTGACTCCCGGCTCGGAGATCTTCTTGCGCGCGGCGATCACCGGTTGCGGGCAGGACAGCCCACGCGCGTCGACAGTCTCTCTTTCGGCCAATTGGAACCTCCTTGCCAGCGGCATCAGGTTTCACCAGTTGCCCGGTGGTGTCAATCGAAGCGAAAACGATCCGCCTGGACAGCCGCTCCTAGCGGAGATAGTGTTCTGTTCTGCTTTCGACCCTCAGTGGTCGGATACCTCACCCAAGGAGGAGACCATGACTATCTTCTCTTTTCGGACCGTCTGCGCGGGAACTCTGCTCGTCCTGGCTCTGACTCCGATCGGATCCTGCGGCGGCGGCTCCGGCCCGGCCGACCGCGGGAGCGTGGCGGCCGGGGACTCTCCGGAGAGCTCCGACCCCAGGGACGAGAAGGCCGAGCAGGCGCGCAAGTACTGCGAGCACTCGATCGCCAGATCCGAGGTGCAACCTCCCGATCGGTTGAGCCGCAAGGCGATCATGGCCTGCCTGACCGCGCTGCGCCCCGAGATCGGCGAGTGCGGTCAGGGCGTGCCGCGCGAGCTGATCTTGAAGATCATCGTCAACAAGGACGGCACGGTGAGAAGCACCTTCCCGGTCGGCGAGGGCGCGGACTGCCCCGAGGCCGCCTGCGTGCAGAAGGTCGTTTCCGAGGCTGAGTTCCCCAGGTTCAAGGGCTCGGCCCAGCAGGTGATCGAGAAGTACCCCTTCGAGTTGGGTGAGTAGCCCTCGACCTGGGAGCCCGATCACTCTCCGCGGCCGTCGTCCTCCAGCAACTCGACCCCGCCTCCCGGCCGGCAGCGGATCACCTCCTCGACATCATGGATCGCGGCGAGGAGCTCGACGGCGAGATCCTCGGACCCGGGCGTGCAGAGCACCTTGGGCTGAGGGCCGGCGTCGCAGGTGAACCAGAGCGCGGCCCCCGAGCTCCTCAGCTCGCGCACCGCGCGCAGCGCCTCGAGCGCGGCTCCTCCCAGCAGGGCGATCCCGGGACGCGCCGCCAGCGCGGCCGCGTGCATCGCCAGCGCGCTGCGCTCGGTGATCTCTCCCAGCCTCTCCAGATCGCGGCTCTCCACCGCCGCGATCGCCTCGTCCAGGTCGCGGCCGGCACTCTCGATCCAGGCTCCGTAGTACGGCGAGCTGCGCCTCGTCAGCTCCATCGCCTCGCCGGAGCCGATCGGCTTGGGCGATCGCGAGCTGATCCCGACCGCGATACGCAGATCCCAGTCGGCGGGCTCGGCGATCCGGCGCGCCACCGAGTCCGACCCGTCGGTCTCGCGTCCGGCCCGCCAGACCGCGATCCCTCCGGGCACCGAGCGCGCCGCCGATCCCGAGCCGCGACGCGCCAGCGCCGAGAGAGCGAGCGGATCGAGCTCCAGGCCCGCCGCCGAGCTCGCGGCCGCGGCCAGCGCGGCGAAACCCGAGGCGGATGACGCCAGGCCGGCGGCGGTGGGAAACGAGTTGCGCGTCTCCACCCGCGCCGCGTCCCGAATTCCGGCCAGCTCCCGGACCAGGTCGAGGAAGCGCGAGACCCGGCCGGCGAACGCGGCGTCGGCCGGCGCTGTTGCGACGCGCACCTGGTCCGCCGCCAGCGCCGGGTCGAGCTCGACGGTGGTGATCGTCTCGAGCGGCTCGAGGGCGACCGAGAGGCTGCCGGCGGCCGGGAGATTTAGCCGCGGGTCGCGCTTGCCGAAGTACTTGACCAGCGCCACGTTGGCCAGCGCCCGGGCCGAGGCCCTTCTCGCCGACGGCTCAGTCACGGTCCGCGCTCATCGGCGGGGCGAACTTGTAGGCGTACACGATCGGGCCGGTCTCGCCCTCGGCGCGAATGCGGCGGGTCACCATCTCGACCGGCATCCCCTCGCTCACCTCGCTCGCGTCGGCGTCGGTGATCATCGCCGCCACCAGCGGGCCTTCCTCGAGGCGCACCAGCGCCGCCAGGTAGGGCACCTGCTCGGCGAAACCGCCCGGAGCCTCGTGCACGTTGGTGAAGGAGCAGACCCGTCCGCGGCCGCAGAAGCGCAGCCGCTCCAGCTCGGTCGAGCCGCAGCTCGAGCAGCGCACTCGCTCGGGGAAGAGCAGCTCCCCGCAGCGCGCGCAGCGGCTGCCCACCAGCCGCAGGTTGGTCGCCTGCTGTCTCCAACAGCGCGCGATCTGCATCAGCTCACCTCCGTTGCCAGCACGTGGGTCACCGCGGTGGCGCCGAAGCTGCCCAGGCACTGCACCAGCGCGCGCGACGCGCCGGCCACCTGATTGTCGCCCGCCGCGCCGCGCAGCTGCAAGACCGCTTCCACCGCCTGGTAGACGCCCGCCGCGCCCGGCGGGTTGCCCCGCGCCTTGAGCCCGCCGAAGGTCCAGCTTGGATACCGCCCCTTGATCCGCAGCTCTCCTTCGCGAGCCAGCTGCAGAGCCTCGCCGCGCCCGGCGAGACCGACCGCCTCCAGCGAGAGCGCCGCCAGAAAAGAGTTGGCGTCGTGAAGGTCGAACAGATCCATGTCGTCGATGCGGAGCCCGGCGATCTCGAGCGCGCGCTCGGCGGAGCTGGCGGCCGCCGGCAACGCCAGGTCGCGAATCGGGCCGGCGATCCCGGTCGCCGTCGAGACCGAGGCCGCACCCAGCACGCAGGGGCCCGCCGGGCCGGACCCGCGGCGCCGCAGCAGAACCGCCGCCGCTCCGTCGCAGGTCGGTGCCGTGTCGCAGACCGTCATCGGCTCGGCGACCATCGGCGCCCTGTCGTACTGCTGGCGCGAAAGCGCCCAGGGAAAGAATGCCTGCGGGTTGGCCGCGGCGTGGCGGTGAGCCGTCTCGGCGAGGTGGTAGAAGAGGCCGCGCTCGAGCCGGTGCTCCTTCAGGTAGCGCCGCATGCCGAGGCCGGCCGCGACCGCCGGTCCGAAGCCGAAGCCGGCCTCCCGCAGCGCGTCCAGGCCCGAGGCGCGCACGGCCTCCAGCTCGTCGGGCAGCGCGTCGCTGGTCTTCTCCGCGCCGATCACTAGCGCGGTCTCGTGCATGCCCGCCTCGATCAACGCGCAGCCGAGGCGCAGCGCCGCTCCGCCCGAGGCCTCGTCCGCGCCGACCGAGTGCGACTCCACCTCTCCCAGGCCGAGGCGGTCCGCCACGTAGGCGGCGGAGTTGCTCTGATCTCCGAGCGCCCCGCCCAGCGCGTTGCCCAGCACCACCGCGGTGGGCGGCGCTCCGCCGGCCTCGTCCAGCGCGGCGCCGCCGGCCTGCACCGCCAGGTCGACCAGGCCCAGCGTCCACTGCTCCGCCGCGGGCGTCCTCCCGACTCCGGCGATCTCGATCAACTGGCGGCCGCTGCTCATCGCGCTTCCGTTCACCCCAGCCTCAGCTTGCCCCGGTACCTGGCGTAGAGGGCGTAGTCGATCTCGCGTTCCCGCTCCAGGTAGCGGCGGATCGGAACCCCGCGCGGCCTGCTCCGCTCGATCTCGCGCGTCACGCGGAAGGAAAAGGCGTCCGAGCCCGCTCCGGAACCGTAGGAGGCCATCAGAATCCTCTCTCCGGCGCGCGCCTCGTCCAGGGCCAGCGCGAAGCCCAGCAGGGCCGCGCCCGAATAGGTGTTGCCCACCGTGTCGGCCAGCACGTAGGGCTCCACCTTCTGTCGGCCGAACCCGAGATCAGCGGCGATCCGCAAGGGGAACTGCCGGTTGGGCTGGTGGAAGACGGCGCGATCGAAATCCTCGGCGGCCAGCCCGATCTCGTCGAGCAGGCGGGTCACCGCGGCGCGGATGTGGTGGAAGTACGCCGGCGCACCGGTGAAGCGCTGTCCGTGCGAAGGGTAGGGCTGACCCTCGCGGCGAAAAAAGTCGGGCGTGTTGGTCACGTAGGAAAACGATCCCTCCAGCACCGCCAGGCTCTCATCCGCCGGACCCAGCACGTAGGCCGCGCCCCCGGCTCCGGTGTGGTACTCCAGCACGTCTCCGGGTCGCGCCTGGGCGGTGTCGGCTCCGCCGCACAGCGCGTAGCGCGCCATCCGGCCGCCCACCATCCCGATCGCGGCCTGCATCGCCTCGGTGCCGGGCTTGCAGGCGAACTCCCAGTCCGCGGCGTTGGCGTGGGGCAGCGCGTCGATCGCATCCGCGACGATCGTGGAGGTCGGCTTGACCGCGTACGGCTTGGACTCGGTGCCGAACCAGATCGCCCCCAGCCCCGCGGGATCGATCCCGGCCATGCTCACCGCGTTGCGCGCGGCCTGGATCGCAATGGTCGTGGTGTCCTCGTCCGGACCCGGCACCGCCTTGCGCACGCGTCCCGCGCGGCGACCGGACTCCTTCCAGACCCTGTCGATCTCGGCCGCGTCGATCCGGTAGCGCGGAACGTAGCCGCCGTAACCTACGATTCCGACCTCGCGCGCGGGCTTCATCAACATCCTCCCGGGACGAGAGCTCCTGTCTTCGGACCTGCCCCTCGACGAGTATACGAACAAGTAGGGCCGCTCGTCCAGCGTCGATACGCTTGGTTTCAATTGATATTGAAATCATTTTCTCGACCATTGAAACCGCGGTCTTTCCAACGAGCGCCGCGGTCTTCGAATTCCTTGGTGCTTTTTTTGACTCGTCGCGCACTTTATCCTACATTGTGGTCAAAAGTAAGCAGTTACCGCACAGGTGGCGCAGCAAGAGAAAGCGCCGGAAAGGAGGCCGAGATGAAAGCCGACAACAACACCTACCGCAGTTGGCAGGAGTTCGAAAAAGAGCAACGCCGGCGCTGCGGAACGTTCCAGCTCAGCCTGGAAGAGCTGGCCTCCGATCTCTACATCGATATCGAGCCGGAGACCGACGAGGAGATCGAAGAACTCGACTTCGACATCTAGAGCCGACGGGTCCTCCTCCCGGGACCCGCCTGCCGCCCCGGCCCGGTATCGCCTCACCGGTCCGGGGCATTTTTTTACCCTCGGCCTCGCAAGACGCCGATCGCCGAGGTGTAGTCATCGGAGCCGAAGACCGCGCTGCCGGCTACGAGCACGTTTGCGCCGGCGTCGCGCACCGCCGGCGCGGTTTCGGGATCGACTCCGCCGTCGACCTCGAGATCGACGGCCCGCCCGCCGCGCTCGATCAGCTCGCGCGCCTCGCGAATCTTGTCGAGCGCGCCCGGGATCAGCTTCTGGCCGCCGAATCCGGGCTCGACCGACATGACCAGCACCAGCTCCAGCGAATCGAGCACGTGGGGCAGCGAGCTCAGCGGCGTGGCCGGGTTGAACGCCACGCCCGGGCGGGGCCCCAGCTCGCGAATGCGCTGCAGGGTGCGGTGCAGGTGCAGGCAGGCCTCGGCGTGGACGACCAGCACGTCGGCGCCGGCGCGGGCGAACGCCTCCAGGTGGCGATCCGGCTCGACGATCATGAGGTGCACGTCGAGCGGCAGCTTCGTGGCCCGCCTCGCCGCGGCCACCGCCGCAGGTCCGAAGGTGATGTTCGGCACGAAGCAGCCGTCCATCACGTCGAGGTGGATCCAGTCCGCCCCGGCGCGCTCCACCGCGCGGATCTCGTCGGCGAGCCGGCCGAAGTCGGCGGACAGAACCGAAGGTGCGATCGAGACAGCCATGAAACGGAAATAGGCACCACCGCGCCCCACCTGTCAAGGTCGCCGGAGACAAGAGCACTCCGCGCTGTGGGGAAAGCGTTTCGGGCCGGGGGTCCGGTGGGCGGCGCTCGATCGCGATACCCCGACTCGAAGCGGGTGAGCCGGTCTTTTCGGCCCGAACAGAAGAATGGACGGGCTCTCTACCCCCGCAACAGGATCCAAGCGGCCGGTGCGCTCACATCACCGGCACGTCGCCGGCCGAGGACGGTGTCTCGTCGTCGCCAAGGCAACCAGGGCCGGGAGCACAACTACCACTTCACCTACGAGATCAACACCAGCTTCACCTACCAGGGCGGAGAGGTGTTCGGCTTCACCGGGGACGACGACCTGTTCGTCTTCGTCAACGATCTTCTGGTGATCGACATCGGCGGCGTGCACGGCCCGCTGAGCTCCGAGGCCGACTTCGACGAGCT